>NZ_JBSFHA010000081.1:0-52267 GCF_053596855.1 Streptomyces sp. NPDC001617 | reverse complement strand
CCGAGGGTGTAGCCGAAGCCCGGCTCCAGCGGCTCGATCACGAACCGGGAGCGGAACTCGTCGACGACCTCTTCGGTCAGAGACGGACGCTGAGCGATCAGCATGTGTGGATCAGATCCTTCTTTCGTGGACGCCCGCTATTTGACGCCCGACGGAACCGCCCCCGGCAAGAGGGGCGGGTACTGCAAGGGTACGGGCGGCACCGCTCCGAAGAGCCGTACCGCCCGCAACCTCAAGACAACCTGGCCTCAGACGCGGCGGCGCTTGGGCGGACGGCAGCCGTTGTGCGGGGTGGGGGTGACGTCCTGGATGGAGCCGACCTCGAGACCGGTGGCCTGGAGGGAGCGGATCGCGGTCTCGCGACCGGAGCCCGGGCCCTTCACGAAGACGTCGACCTTGCGCATGCCGTGCTCCTGCGCGCGGCGGGCGGCCGACTCGGCGGCCATCTGCGCGGCGAAGGGGGTGGACTTGCGCGAGCCCTTGAAGCCGACGTGGCCGGCGGAGGCCCAGGAGATCACGTTGCCCGAGGGGTCCGTGATCGAGACGATCGTGTTGTTGAACGTGCTCTTGATGTGCGCGTGGCCGTGAGCGACGTTCTTCTTTTCCTTGCGGCGCACCTTCTTGGCAGCGCCCTGACGACCCTTGGGGGGCATCTAGTAACTCCTACGGGGAGGTGGTCGGTCCTACAGCGAAGACCGCTGATGAAGCGTTGTCCGCTGTGGACTACTTCTTGCCCGGCTTCTTCTTGCCGGCGATGGCGCGACGCGGGCCCTTGCGGGTACGAGCGTTCGTGCTGGTGCGCTGACCGCGGACGGGCAGACCACGACGGTGACGGAGACCCTGGTAGCAACCGATCTCCACCTTGCGGCGGATGTCGGCCTGGATCTCGCGACGGAGGTCACCCTCGGTCTTGATGTTGTTGTCGACGTACTCACGAATCGCGACGAGCTGCTCCTCGGAGAGGTCGCGAACGCGGGTGTTCGGGTCGATGCCGGTCTCGGCCAGCGTCTGCTGGGCGAGGGTCCGGCCGATGCCGAACACGTAGGTCAGGGCGACCTCCACGCGCTTTTCGCGCGGGATGTCAACACCGGAAACGCGTGCCATTCAATGGCTCCTGGTGATCTTCGGAGGTCTGCCGCAGAACCGGTTCCCGGTCGCCGTATCAGGTACGAACCGGGTCCCCAGCCTCCGAACCGGGGGTGTCAGGCGATCGCTCGCCCGGGTCCTGCGTATGAACATGTTCAGCTCGCGTCGCGCGAATCTCTGCGATGTCGATGCAGAGGGATCGGTCGATCGTGCGTCAGCCCTGGCGCTGCTTGTGGCGCGGGTTCTCGCAGATGACCATGACCCGACCGTGACGGCGGATCACCCTGCACTTGTCGCAGATCTTCTTGACGCTCGGCTTGACCTTCATGGGATCGAGGTTCTCCGAGTCAGAGGGATCTACTTGTAGCGGTAGACGATCCGGCCACGCGTCAGGTCGTACGGAGACAGCTCCACCACGACCCGGTCGTCAGGGAGGATGCGGATGTAGTGCATGCGCATCTTGCCGCTGATGTGTGCCAGGACCTGGTGGCCGTTCTGGAGCTCGACCTTGAACATGGCGTTCGGCAGAGACTCGACGACAGTGCCCTCGATCTCGATGGCACCTTGCTTCTTGGCCACGCTTCGCCCTTCGAATCGACTACCTTGATCGACTCCCGCACTTTCCCTCAAGGGCGCATGCGGACATGCGGGTGCACGAGAGCCGACGAGTCAGTCTACGTCAGCCCACTCGGAAAGACGAATCGAGAAAGAATGCCCCGGCGGGGAGATCTTTAAGCGGGTGACTCTCAGGCAAGCGGGTCGGGAGCGGGGATGCCACCCTCGCGGCCATCACGCCAGCGGATCCGGCGCCGCCGTGACTCCCAGCTCCGCCAACTTCGCCTTGCCGCCGTCCGGAGCCGTCAGGACCAGCGGTCCCTCCTCCGTCAGCGCCACCGAGTGCTCCCAGTGCGAGGACCACGTGCCGTCCGTCGTGATGACCGTCCAGTCGTCGGAGAGGACCTCGGTCTTGGGGGTGCCCAGGGAGACCATCGGCTCGATGGCGAGGCAGAAGCCCGGGCCCAGCTTCGGGCCCTTGCCCCGGCGCCGGTCGACGTAGTTCAGGAGGTGCGGGTCCATGTGCATCTCGGTGCCGATGCCGTGGCCGCCGTAGTCCTCGATGATCCCGTACTTGCCGCCGCCCGGCTTCGGCTGGCGGCGGATGTACGTCTCGATGGCCTTCGACACATCCACCAGACGGTTGCCCTGCTTCATCGCCGCGATGCCCGCCCACATCGACTCCTCGGTCACCCGGGAGAGCTCGATCAGCTCCGGCGCGTGGCCGGAGCCCACGAAGGCGGTGTACGCCGCGTCGCCGTGCCAGCCGTCGATGATCGCGCCGCAGTCGACGGAGATGATGTCGCCGTCCTTCAACACCACCTCGTCGGACGGGATGCCGTGGACGACGACCTCGTTGACGGACGTGCAGATCGTGGCCGGGAAGCCGCCGTAGCCGAGGAAGTTGGGCTTGGCGTTGTTCTCGGCGAGGACCTTGCGCGCGACCTGGTCCAGATCCTTCGTGCTGGCGCCGGGCACGGCCGCCTCACGGGTGGCCGCGTGGATGGCGGCCACGACCAGCCCCGCCTCACGCATCTTGGCGATCTGCTCGGGGGTCTTGATCTGCACCATGGGGGCCCTGCGCTCTCCGTCACTCACGTCAACCGGTTACGTACACAACAGTACGGCCGTGACACCCCGGCGGGCGTCACGGCCGGACAGCAGCTGACGGCTACTTGCCGTCGTCCTCGCGCTTGAGCGCCTCCATGGCGCGCTGCGTGATCTCGTCCACCGGACCCAGGGAGGAGATCGTGACGACCAGCCCCTGTGCCTTGTAGTAGTCGATGATCGGCTCGGTCTGCGTGTGGTAGACCTCGAGCCGCTTGCGGACCGTCTCCTCGGAGTCGTCGTCACGCTGGTACAGCTCGCCGCCGCAGACGTCGCAGACGCCTTCCTTCTTGGCGGGGCTGTAGGTCACGTGGAAGACGTGCGCGGAGTCGTTGCGGCAGATGCGCCGGCCGGCGATCCGCTTGACGACCTCTTCCTCGGAGACTTCGAGGTCGAGTACGGCGTCCAGCTTGATGGCCTCGGTCTTCAGCAGCTCGTCGAGCGCCTCGGCCTGCGAGACGTTGCGCGGGAAACCGTCCAGCAGGAAGCCGCCCTCGGCGTCCGGCTGCTCCATGCGGTCCTTCGCCATCGCGATGGTGACCTCGTCGGGGACGAGGTTGCCGGCGTCCATGTAGGACTTCGCGAGTTTCCCGAGCTCCGTCTGCTGGCTGATGTTGGCGCGGAACAGGTCACCCGTGGAGATGTGCGGGATCGTGAGCTTCCCGGCGAGGCGGGTGGCCTGAGTGCCCTTCCCAGCACCGGGCGGCCCGACGAGGACGATTCGCATCAGCGGAGGAACCCTTCGTAATTGCGCTGCTGGAGCTGGCTCTCGATCTGCTTCACCGTCTCGAGACCCACACCCACGATGATCAGGATGCTGGTCCCGCCGAACGGGAAGTTATTGGTCGCCCCAAACCCAACCAACGCCATCGTCGGTACGAGAGCAATCAGGCCCAGATACAGCGAACCCGGCCAGGTGATCCGGTTGAGCACGTACGACAGGTACTCAGCGGTCGGTCGGCCAGCCCGGATGCCCGGGATGAAGCCACCATACTTCTTCATGTTGTCGGCGACTTCCTCGGGGTTGAACGAGATAGCCACGTAGAAGAACGCGAAGAAAACGATGAGCAAGAAGTACGAAACGATGTAAATCGGGTGGTCGCCCTTGGTCAGGTTCTGCTCGATCCACGTCTTCCAGCTCGCGTTGCTGCCGGAGAACTGCGCGACCAGCGCCGGAATGTAGAGCAGCGAGGACGCGAAGATGACCGGAATCACACCCGCCTGGTTGACCTTGAGCGGAATGTACGTGGACGTACCACCGTAGGAACGGCGGCCGATCATGCGCTTCGCGTACTGCACCGGGATACGGCGCTGGGCCTGCTCGACGAAGACCACCAGGCCGACCATGACCAGGCCGACGAGGATGACGGTGCCGAACTCGATCCAGCCGCCGGCCAAGGTGCCGGACTTCTTGATCGCCCAGAGCGCGGACGGGAAGGTCGCGGCGATCGAGATGAACATGAGGATCGACATGCCGTTGCCGATGCCGCGGTCGGTGATGAGCTCGCCGAGCCACATCACGACGGCCGTGCCGGCGGTCATGCAGACGACCATGACGATGGTGGTGAAGATCGCGCGGTCCGGGACGATGCTGGACGCGACGGTGCAGCCGTTGAAGAGGGCGCCGCTGCGGGCGGTGGCCACCAGGCCGGTGCCCTGCAGGATGGCGAGCGCCACCGTGAGGTAACGGGTGTACTGCGTGATCTTCGCCGTACCCGCCTGGCCCTCCTTCTTGAGGGCTTCGAGGCGCGGGATCACCACGGTCAGCAGCTGCAGAATGATGCTCGCCGTGATGTACGGCATGATGCCGAGGGCGAAGATCGTGATCTGCAGCAGCGCGCCACCGCTGAACATGTTGACGAGACCGAAGAGACCCTGGGTGCCGGAGGCCTCGGTCACACACTGCTGGACGGCCGTGTAGTTGACGCCGGGGATCGGGATGTGGGTACCGACCCGGTAGACCACGATGATGCCGAGCGTGAAGAGCAGCTTCTTGCGCAGGTCGGGCGTCCTGAACGCCCGGGCGAACGCGGTGAGCACGGTGCCTCCTGCGACCCCCGCGCAACTGCGTCAAGGGTGACGGTCTTGAGGTTCGACGGATACGAATAACGAACGGTGCAGGCTACCTTACCGGCGGCACAGCTTCCCGTGTAACGACCGACCGGGGATACCCCTTTGTGGGATATCCCCGGTCGGGATCGCTCAAGTCATCGAGACGTCCGAGTGGATCAGACGAGCTCGGTGACAGTGCCGCCGGCGGCGGTGATCTTCTCCTTGGCGGAGCCGGAGACGGCGTCGACCGTCACCTGCAGCGCCACGGAGATCTCACCCTGGCCGAGGACCTTGACCAGGCTGTTCTTGCGAACGGCACCCTTGGCCACCAGACCCTCGACGGTGACCTCGCCACCCTCGGGGTAGAGCACGGCCAGCTTGTCGAGGTTCACGACCTGGAACTCGGTCTTGAACGGGTTCTTGAAGCCCTTCAGCTTCGGAAGACGCATGTGGAGGGGCATCTGCCCACCCTCGAAGCGCTCCGGAACCTGGTAACGGGCCTTCGTACCCTTGGTACCACGACCGGCCGTCTTACCCTTCGACGCCTCACCACGACCGACACGGGTCTTGGCGGTCTTGGCGCCCGGGGCGGGACGGAGGTTGTGGATCTTGAGCGGGTTGTTCTCCGCCATGATCAGTCGACCTCCTCGACCGTCACGAGGTGGCGGACATGGCGAACCATGCCGCGGAACTCGGGGCGGTCCTCCTTGACGACCTGCGTGTTGATGCCCTTGAGACCAAGGGAGCGCAGGGTGTCACGGTGGTTCTGCTTGCTGCCGATGTAGGACTTGACCTGCGTGATCTTGAGCTGCGCCATGATCACACACCCGCCCCGGCACGCGCACGGAGCAGAGCCGCGGGGGCGACGTCCTCAAGAGGCAGACCACGGCGGGCCGCGACCTCCTCCGGACGCTGCAGGCCCTTCAGGGCCGCCACGGTCGCGTGCACGATGTTGATCGCGTTGTCGGAGCCGAGCGACTTCGACAGGATGTCGTGGATACCGGCGCACTCGAGCACGGCACGCACCGGACCACCGGCGATAACACCGGTACCGGGGGACGCGGGCTTGAGCAGTACGACGCCGGCAGCCTTCTCACCCTGGATCGGGTGCGGGATGGTGCCCTGGATCCGGGGGACCTTGAAGAAGTGCTTCTTGGCCTCCTCAACACCCTTGGCGATGGCGGCCGGCACCTCCTTGGCCTTGCCGTAACCGACACCCACGGTGCCGTCACCGTCGCCCACCACGACCAGCGCGGTGAAGCTGAAGCGACGACCACCCTTCACAACCTTGGCGACACGGTTGATCGCGACGACACGCTCAACGTAAGCAGTCTTCTCGGCGGCGGCTGCGCCACCGTCACGACCCTTACGGTCCCGCCGCTCGCCGCCACCGGCACCGCCACCGCGGCGCTGGGGTCCAGCCATTGGATTACCTCTCTCTTTCCGCTAGCTACGAGCGGCTCAGAACTTGAGCCCGGCTTCGCGGGCGGCGTCCGCCAGGGCGGCGATGCGCCCGGCGTACTGGTTGCCACCACGGTCGAATACGACAGCCTCGACACCGGCGGCCTTGGCGCGCTCGGCGACCAGGGCGCCGACCTGCTTGGCCTGCGCGGACTTGTCGCCCTCGCCACCGCGGATCGAGGTGTCCAGGGTGGACGCCGACGCAAGGGTGTGACCCTTGATGTCGTCGATCACCTGGGCCACGATGTGGCGGTTCGAACGGGTAACGACCAGACGCGGACGCTCCGCCGTTCCGTTGATGTGCTTACGGATCCGGATGTGGCGGCGCTTGATCGCGGCGCGCTTGTAGGCGTCGCCCTTGAGGATCTTCTGTCCGTATGCCATGGCTTACTTACCCGCCTTTCCGACCTTGCGGCGGATGACTTCGCCCTCGTACTTGACGCCCTTGGCCTTGTACGGGTCGGGCTTGCGCAGCTTGCGGATGTTGGCCGCAACCTCGCCGACCTTCTGCTTGTCGATGCCCTCGACCGAGAACCGGGTGGGGGCCTCCACCTTGAAGGTGATGCCCTCGGGCGCCTCGACGGTGATCGGGTGGCTGTAGCCGAGAGCGAACTCGAGGTTCGAACCCTTGGCCGTGACGCGGTAACCGACACCGCTGATCTCGAGCTTCTTCACGTAACCCTGGGTCACGCCGGTGATCATGTTCGCCACCAGCGTGCGGGACAGGCCGTGCAGGGCCTTGTTCTGACGCTCGTCGTTGGGGCGGGTGACGTTGAGAACGCCGTCCTCGCCCTTGGCGATGTCGATCGGCGCGGCAACGGTGTGGGTCAGCGAGCCCTTGGGGCCCTTGACCGAGACCGTACGGCCGTCGATGGTGACGTCCACGCCGGCGGGAACCGTGATGGGGAGCTTGCCAATACGCGACATAGCTGTTTCCTCCGTTCCCTTCCGCTACCAGACGTAGGCGAGGACTTCCCCACCCACGCCCTTCTTGCCGGCCTGCTTGTCGGTCAGGAGACCGTGCGACGTGGAGATGATCGCCACGCCGAGGCCACCGAGGACCTTGGGCAGGTTGGTGGACTTCGCGTACACCCGGAGACCGGGCTTGGAGATCCGCTTGATGCCCGCGATGGAGCGCTCACGGTTCGGGCCGAACTTCAGCTCGAGAACGAGGTTCTTGCCGACCTCGGCGTCCTCGACCTTCCAGCCCGTGATGAAGCCCTCCTGCTGGAGGATCTCCGCGATGTGCGACTTGATCTTCGATGCCGGCATCGTCACGGAGTCGTGGTATGCCGAGTTCGCGTTCCGCAGACGCGTAAGCATGTCTGCGATCGGATCAGTCATGGTCATGAATTGGCCTTCGGCCTCTCTCGCCGGGGTTTCCAGGTGCCCATCCCTCTCCTCGATCCGAGACGAGGCGGGTGCGGTGCGGTGGACCTACGGCGTAGTAAGTCGTAAAGGCGACCGTCAGGCGCCCAACCCTCCAAGCCTAAGCCATGGAAGGGAGGGCGCCTGACACGCCCATTGCTTACCGAGAGCTTCGGGAATCCCTAAATACCGGGATTACCAGGAGCTCTTGGTCACGCCCGGCAGCTCGCCACGGTGAGCCATCTCACGAAGGCACACGCGGCACAGGCCGAACTTGCGGTACACGGAGTGCGGACGGCCGCAGCGCTGGCAGCGCGTGTAGCCGCGAACACCGAACTTGGGCTTGCGAGCAGCCTTGGCAATCAGAGCCTTCTTCGCCATCTCGCTCACGCCTCCTTGAACGGGAAGCCGAGGTGACGAAGGAGCGCGCGGCCCTCAGCGTCGTTGGTCGCCGTGGTGACCACGGTGATGTCCATACCCCGGGTACGGTCGATCTTGTCCTGGTCGATCTCGTGGAACATGACCTGCTCCGTGAGACCGAAGGTGTAGTTGCCACGGCCGTCGAACTGCTTGGGGGACAGACCACGGAAGTCGCGGATGCGCGGGAGCGCGAGCGACAGGGTGCGGTCCAGGAACTCCCACATGCGGTCGCCACGGAGCGTGACGTGGGCACCGATCGGCTGACCCTCACGCAGCTTGAACTGCGCGATGGACTTGCGGGCCTTGGTGACGGCCGGCTTCTGACCGGTGATCGTGGTGAGGTCGCGGATGGCGCCCTCGATCAGCTTGGAGTCGCGGGCGGCGTCGCCCACACCCATGTTGACCACGATCTTGACGAGGCCGGGGATCTGCATGACGTTCTCGTACTTGAACTCGTCACGCAGCTTGCCCGCGATCTCCTCGCGGTACTTCGTCTTGAGACGCGGAGTGGTGGTGGTAGCCATCAGATGTCCTCACCCGTCCGCTTGGCAACGCGGATCTTGTTGCCCTCGTCGTCGAAGCGGTAACCGACACGCGTGACGACCTTGTTGCCGTCCTTCTCAACGACCAGCTGGACGTTGGAGACGTGGATCGGCGCCTCGGTCGTGACGATGCCACCGGCCTGCGAACCGCGAGCGGTCGGGCCGGCCTTGGTGTGCTTCTTGACCCGGTTGACACCCTCGACCAGGACGCGCTCCTCGCGCGGGAAAGCGGCAATGACCTTGCCCTGCTTGCCCTTGTCCTTGCCGGTGATGACCTGGACCAGGTCGCCCTTCTTGATCTTCATGCTTACAGCACCTCCGGAGCCAGCGAGATGATCTTCATGAACTTCTTCTCGCGCAGCTCACGCCCGACCGGGCCGAAGATGCGGGTGCCGCGAGGGTCGCCGTCGTTCTTCAGAATGACGGCGGCGTTCTCGTCGAAGCGGATGTACGAGCCGTCCGGACGGCGGCGCTCCTTGACGGTGCGAACGATGACCGCCTTGACGACGTCACCCTTCTTCACGTTGCCACCGGGGATCGCGTCCTTGACGGTGGCGACGATGACGTCACCGATGCCCGCGTAGCGGCGACCGGAGCCACCGAGCACACGGATGCAAAGGATTTCCTTCGCACCAGTGTTGTCGGCGACGCGCAGTCGCGACTCCTGCTGGATCACGTCTATCTCCTGTTTGTCTGCCGGTTCCCCGGGAGCCGCTCAGCGAGCGGCTCCCGGAGCCTGGCGGAACTGTCCTGCGAGGGGTGCCTCGCAGGAAATTACTTGGCCTTCTCGAGGATCTCGACGACGCGCCAGCGCTTCGTCGCGGACAGCGGCCGGGTCTCCGCGAGGAGGACACGGTCGCCGACACCCGCGGCGTTCTGCTCGTCGTGAGCCTTGAGCTTGTTCGTACGGCGGATGACCTTGCCGTACAGCGCGTGCTTGACGCGGTCCTCGACGGCGACGACGACGGTCTTGTCCATCTTGTCGCTGACGACGAGACCCTCACGGGTCTTGCGGAAGCCGCGGGCCTCTGCAGTCTGCTCAGTCACGTTGCTCTCACTCATCAGGCGCTCTCCACCGTCTCGATGCCCAGCTCGCGCTCACGCATCAGGGTGTAGATCCGCGCGATGTCCTTACGGACGGCCTTGAGCCGGCCGTGGTTCTCGAGCTGGCCCGTCGCCGCCTGGAAGCGGAGGTTGAACAGCTCTTCCTTGGCTTCGCGGAGCTTCGCCAGAAGCTCCTCGTCACCCAGCTCGCGCAGCTCGGACGCCTTGGTACCGGCCGACATCACGCTTCACCTGCCTCGCGCTTGACGATCCGGCACTTCATCGGCAGCTTGTGGGCCGCACGAGTAAGAGCCTCACGCGCAATCTTCTCGTTGGGGTACGACAGCTCGAACATCACGCGTCCGGGCTTGACGTTGGCGATCCACCACTCCGGCGAACCCTTACCGGAACCCATGCGGGTCTCGGCGGGCTTCTTGGTGAGGGGACGGTCCGGGTAGATGTTGATCCAGACCTTGCCACCACGCTTGATGTGACGCGTCATGGCGATACGAGCGGCCTCGATCTGACGGTTCGTCACGTACGCCGGGGTGAGCGCCTGGATGCCGTACTCGCCGAACGCAACCGTCGTGCCACCCTTGGCAGCGCCGCTGCGCCCCGGGTGGTGCTGCTTGCGGTGCTTGACCCTACGGGGGATCAGCATGTCGGTCAGGCCTCCGTTCCGGTGCTCTCAGCCGGAGCGGCGGCGGGGGCCTCGGCCTTGGGGGCCTCGGCGCCGGCAGCCTGCTGCGGCTTGCGACCGCGCCGCTCGCCACCGCGGCCACCACGGGCCGGGCGGTCGGCACCGCCACCGCGAGCCGGGCGGTTACCCGCACGGGCGGCAGCGTTCTCGGCGCGGACCTCGGCGATGTTCTTGACGTCGCCCTTGTAGATCCAGACCTTCACACCGATGCGGCCGAAGGTCGTCTTGGCCTCGAAGAAGCCGTAGTCCACGTTCGCGCGGAGCGTGTGCAGGGGCACACGGCCCTCGCGGTAGAACTCCGAGCGGGACATCTCGGCGCCGCCGAGGCGGCCACCGCACTGGATCTTGATGCCCTTGGCGCCGGCCTTCATCGCCGACTGCATGCTCTTACGCATGGCGCGGCGGAAGGAGACGCGGGAGGAGAGCTGCTCGGCGACGGCCTGGGCGACCAGCTGAGCGTCGGTCTCGGGGTTCTTGACCTCGAGGATGTTCAGCTGGACCTGCTTGCCCGTGAGCTTCTCGAGGTCACCGCGGATGCGGTCGGCCTCGGCGCCACGGCGGCCGATGACGATGCCCGGACGAGCGGTGTGGATGTCCACCCGCACACGGTCACGGGTGCGCTCGATCTCCACCTTCGAGATGCCGGCGCGCTCCATGCCGGACGTCATCATCCGACGGATGGCGACGTCTTCCTTGACGTAGTCCTTGTACAGCTTGTCGGCGTACCACCGGGACTTGAAGTCCGTGGTGACACCGAGCCGGAACCCATGCGGGTTAACCTTCTGGCCCATTACCGGGTTCCTTCCTTGCTGCTGACGACCACGGTGATGTGGCTGGTCCGCTTGCGGATCCGGTAGGCACGGCCCTGGGCGCGCGGACGGAACCGCTTCAGGGTCGGGCCCTCGTCGACGTACGCCTCGGAGATGAAGAGGCTGTCGGCGTCGGTGTGGTCGTAGTTGTGCGCGGCGTTGGCGATGGCGCTGTCGAGCACCTTGCCGACGGGCACGGAGGCTGCCTGCGGAGCGAATCGCAGAACAGCCTGAGCCTCCGTGGCGTCCATGCCACGGATAAGGTCCACCACGCGGCGGGCCTTCATGGGCGTAACGCGGATGTACCGCGCCTGGGCCCTGGCTTCCATGGTTGTCCCTCTCAGTTACTTACGTGTCTGAATGCGATCCGCTACTAGCGGCGCTTCGACTTCCGGTCGTCCTTGACGTGGCCCCGGAAGGTGCGCGTCGGCGAGAACTCGCCGAGCTTGTGGCCGACCATCGACTCGGTGACGAACACCGGGATGTGGGTCTTGCCGTTGTGCACCGCGATCGTGTGGCCGAGCATGGCCGGGACGATCATGGAGCGACGGGACCAGGTCTTGATGACGTTCTTGGAACCGGCTTCGTTCTGGGCGTCCACCTTCTTGATCAGGTGGTCGTCGACGAAGGGCCCCTTCTTGAGACTGCGCGGCATCTAAACCCGCTCCTAGCGCTTCTTGTTCGTCTTGCGGCGGCGGACGATGTACTTGTTCGAAGCCTTCTTCGGCGAACGAGTACGACCCTCCTTCTGACCCCAGGGGCTGACCGGGTGGCGACCACCGGAGGTCTTGCCCTCACCACCACCGTGGGGGTGGTCAACCGGGTTCATCGCCACACCGCGAACGGTCGGGCGGACGCCCAGCCAGCGCTTGCGGCCGGCCTTGCCCCAGTTGATGTTGCTCTGCTCGGCGTTGCCGACCTCGCCGACCGTGGCGCGGCAGCGCTGGTCGACCAGGCGGATCTCACCGGACGGCATGCGGAGGTGGGCCATCGAGCCCTCCTTCGCGAGCAGCTGCACGGAGGCACCGGCGGAGCGGGCGAACTTGGCGCCGCCGCCAGGACGAAGCTCCACGGAGTGGATCGTCGTACCGACCGGGATGTTGCGCAGCGCCAGGTTGTTGCCGGGCTTGATGTCGGCACCGGGGCCGTTCTCGATCCGGTCGCCCTGGTTCAGACCCTTGGGCGCCAGGATGTAGCGCTTCTCGCCGTCCACGTAGTGGAGCAGCGCGATGCGCGCGGTGCGGTTGGGGTCGTACTCGATGTGCGCGACCTTCGCCGGCACGCCGTCCTTGTCGTGACGACGGAAGTCGATCACTCGGTAGGCGCGCTTGTGTCCGCCACCCTGGTGGCGAACGGTCACACGACCGGCGTTGTTACGGCCGCCCTTGCTGTGCAGCGGGCGGACCAGCGACTTCTCCGGCGTGGACCGCGTGACCTCGACGAAGTCGGCGACGCTGGAACCACGACGGCCCGGCGTAGTCGGCTTGTACTTGCGGATTCCCATTTCTCAGTCCTCGTCCGATATCGGACGATCCGACCCGCTTACGCGGTCGGACCGCCGAAGATGTCGATACGGTCGCCCTCGGCGAGGGTCACGATCGCGCGCTTGGTCGCCGCACGCTGGCCGAAGCCGGTGCGGGTCCGCTTGCGCTTGCCGATGCGGTTGATCGTGTTGACCCCGGTGACCTTGACCGAGAAGACCGCCTGGACGGCCTGCTTGATCTGGGTCTTGTTGGCGTTCGGGTCGACGATGAACGTGTACTTGTTCTCGTCCAGGAGCGCGTAGCTCTTCTCCGACACGACCGGCTTGAGCAGCACGTCACGGGGGTCCGTGTACGACTTGCTCAGCGGCGTCTCGACGGTGTTCTTGCCCTCGGCGGCGTGGCGACGCGCCTTGGCGACGCGCGCGGCCTTGGCGGCCTTGGCCGCCTTGGAGGCAATGCTCGGGTGACGCGTAGCCATCAGGCTTCGCTCCCTTCGGTGTCAGCGGCCTTGGGGCCAGACACGAAGGACTCGAAAGCGGCCTGGGTGAAGACCACGTCGTCCGAGACGAGAACGTCGTACGTGTTCAGCTGGCCCGGCTCCAGGATGTGGACCTGGGGCAGGTTGCGGGCGGACAGCCACGCGGCCTCGTCGGCGCGGTCGACGACCAGGAGCAGGTTCTTGCGCTCCGAGATCTTGCCGAACAGCGTCCGGGCGGCCTTCGTCGACGGGTTCTCACCCTCGACGACGCCGGAGACGACGTGGATGCGGTTGTGGCGGGCCCGGTCGGTGAGGGCGTGGCGCAGGGCCGCGGCCTTCATCTTCTTCGGGGTCCGCTGCGAGTAGTCACGCGGCTGCGGGCCGTGGACGACGCCACCGCCGGCGAACTGCGGCGCACGGGTCGAGCCCTGACGGGCGCGGCCGGTGCCCTTCTGGCGGTACGGCTTCTTGCCGCCACCACGGACTTCACCGCGACGCTTGGTCTTGTGCGTGCCCTGGCGGGCAGCGGCGTTCTGCGCGACGACGACCTGGTGAAGCAGCGGGATGCTGATCTTCTCCACGCCGAAGATCTCCGCGGGGAGCTCGACGCTACCGGTCTTCTCGCCCGCAGGCGAAAGGATGTCAACAGTGCTCATCGGTACCTCAGGCCCCCTTGGCCGCGGTGCGGACCAGGACGAGGCCGCCGTTCGGACCGGGAACCGCGCCCTTGATGAGCAGCAGACCCTTCTCCGCGTCAACGGCGTGGACGGTCAGGTTCTGGGTGGTGACACGCTCGTTGCCCATGCGACCCGCCATGCGGAGGCCCTTGAACACGCGGCCCGGGGTGGCGCAGCCACCGATGGAACCGGGCGAGCGGTGCTTGCGCTGGGTGCCGTGTCCGGCGCCGAGGCCCTTGAAGTTGTGACGCTTCATGACACCGGCGAAGCCCTTGCCCTTGCTCTTGCCGGTCACGTCGACCTTGATGCCGGCCTCGAACACCTCGGCGGTGATCTCCTGGCCGAGGGTGTACTCGCTGGCGTCAGCGGTACGGATCTCGACGAGGTGGCGGCGGGGAGTGACGTCGGCCTTGGCGAAGTGGCCCTTGAGGGGCTTGTTCACCTTGCGCGGGTCGATCTCGCCGAAGGCGATCTGGACCGACTCGTAGCCGTCGCTGTCGTTCGTACGCACCTGGGTGACGACGTTCGGGCCGGCCTTGACGACGGTGACCGGAACAACACGGTTGTTCTCGTCCCACACCTGCGTCATGCCGAGCTTCTCGCCCAGGATGCCCTTGATCTGCTTGGTCATCTCTCAGATCACCGGCCCTCAGAGCTTGATCTCGATGTCGACACCGGCCGGAAGGTCGAGTCGCATCAGAGAGTCAACGGTCTTGGGCGTCGGGTCGAGGATGTCGATCAGGCGCTTGTGCGTGCGCATCTCGAAGTGCTCGCGCGAGTCCTTGTACTTGTGCGGCGACTTGATGACGCAGTACACGTTCTTCTCAGTGGGCAGCGGCACCGGGCCCGCGACCGACGCACCAGTGCGGGTCACCGTCTCGACGATCTTCTTCGCCGAGGAGTCGATGACCTCGTGGTCGTAGGCCTTGAGCCGGATGCGGATCTTCTGTCCCGCCATGGCTACTCAGTAGTCCTTCGTCTGTTTCACGCTCTGGAACCCGGCCCTCCGCACACTCACCCTCCGACCCACGCGGTCGGGCGTGTCGTGCTCCCGCTGACACAGATGTCCCTTGTTCGAACATCCCTTGTCTTGGGAAAGAGGTTCACCGGGTGCCTGGCCAGTGCCGCACTGACACTTCCCGAAAGATTCCCGTACGTCCGCCCCAGCGCTGCCCGAGGGCAGTTAGGGCGACGAGTACTGTGGGACTCGCTTCCGGTCCTCCCGGCGGGAGGCGCGCAGCATCAACACTCGACCGAGCAACTCGGACAGTCTGCCATATGGGGCAGGGGCCTGGCCAATCGAGCCGGAGAGAATACCCCGGGCGTGACGCACGTCAAACACAGGTCCGCAGGGGTACCGATCAACACCGTCCCGGGTGAACACTCTGCGTACACGCACGACGTGCGTGAAACGGGGAAAACCGGGGGAAATAGTGACTGATCTGTTCCGCTTCGTCGCGCTGCGCGCGCCCGCTCGCACCCAGCCCGCCCACTCCGTCGACCTGCAGACCGCCAGCGCGTTCCAGAAGGCGCTGGCCTCGGCCCGCCAGAGCGAGAGCCCGGTCGACACCGCACAGGCGATCGCCGCCGGCTTCGTCAACGGCGACTACGGCCCGGGGTTCATCAAGGACAGCGACGCCGTCCCGAACCAGGACGCCTTCGACAAGCTCGCCGCCACCGCCGGCACGGCACAGCACACCGCGGATCTGGGCGCCGTGATCAAGGCGGGCTTCGGCAGGACCGCGCAGGTACTGGTCACCGACGCGGCGTACAAGACCTTCCTGCAGAACGTGCGCGACACGATCATCGCCGTCTTCCTGCTGCCGGCCTCGCGCTCGCACCCGATCTCGGACCTCGCCCGGCTCGCCCGTCTGACGGGTCTGATCGCGCGGGTCGCGGCCGCGGACGCCTCCCTGGAGAGCGCAGGCGAGATCCAGCGCTCGCTCAGCGAGACCCTCGTCCTGCCGACCGCGGTGTTCCCGTTACGGACGGGCCTGCCGCAGCCGGTCGGTGTCGGGGACCTGCTCGTCGTCAAGCAGCACCTCAAGCGGTACGAGGGCGGGGATGTCGCCACCATCGAGAACATCCTGCGCGGCGAGAAGCGGGAGAAGCTCACCCACCACAACCTGACCGTCGACACCACCGTGGTGACGGAGACCTCCAAGACGACGGAGACGACCACCTCGCTCGACGTGACCGAGCGGTTCGACTTCAAGAACGAGGTGCAGAACACCGTCAGCGAGGACCTGTCGGTCAACGGCGGCGTGAACGTCTCCGCGAAGTACGGCGCCGTGGAGATCAACGCGAACGCCAGCGTGGCCTACAAGCTGTCGAAGGAGGAGTCGTCGAAGGCGGCCACGGACCACGCGCGGGACGTGACGAGCCGGGCCGCGACCAAGGTCACCGAAACCATGCGCCGGCAGGAGACGGCCCGCACCATCGAGGTGCTCAAGGACCGGGAACTGCACTCGTTCGAGAACATCCAGCAGGGCGCCACCAACGTCATCGGCGTCTACCAGTGGCTGAACAAGATCTACGAGGCCCAGACCTTCAACTACGGCAGCCGCCTCATGTTCGACCTCATGGTCCCCGAGCCCGCGGCCTTCGTCGTCGACGCCGTCACCGCGAAGGACGTCAAGGAGACACTCCTCCCGCCGGAGCCCTTCGCCCTGGTCGCCGACAACGCCTCCCCGACCCACTGGCGCCCGGTCCAGCCCGGCGACCTCGGCGACAACGGCCTCCTCAAGCCGGGCGTCGTCTCCCGCCCCCTCACGCCGGGCGACGTGGCGCCGGAGCCCGCCTCGGTCACGTACTACGGCACCCTCATGGGCAAGTACGGCGCCCTCGGCGTCAACGCTCCCCCGGAGCCCGTCACCACCGTCTCCAAGAGCCTCACCGGCAACAAGGACGACCACGACCACCTCGCGGCCGTCGACGAGCTGACCATCCCGCAGGGCTACCAGGCCTCCGCCATCACCGCGCAGGGCGCCTTCACCCTCTTCGAGGAGGAGGACGGCGACGAGCGGATGTGGGTGTTCGTCGGCAAGCACCGCTTCGAGTGCAAGGGCGTCGGCCCGCTGCCGCCCAACGCCGCTCTGCTGCCCGACCCGCTCGACACGTCGATCAACGAACAGGGGACCCTCCCCATCGCCGTCGAGACCCAGCAGGCCCGGGACTTCGCGGTCACCGTCGACGTGACCTGCGTACGGACCGACGCGGCGCTGGAGCAGTGGCGCCTGGACACCTACAACGCGCTGGTCAACGCCCACGAGAACCTGGTCAGCAGCTACGAGGACAAGCTGAAGGCCAAGGCGGTGCAGGCGGCGGCCGCCTCGCTCGGCAAGAACCCGGCGCAGAACAGGCTGATCGAGCGCGCGGAGCTGAAGAAGTCCTGCATCTCCCTGCTCTCCGGCACCGATCTCTACGACGCCGACCTGGACGACGTGAGGGTGAACCCCGCCGGTCCCGTCTTCCCTCGCCCGAACGTCCCGCCACGCCCGAACCCGGCGGTCGTCGGCGCCGACCAGGAGGCGTTCATCCGCTTCTTCGAGCAGGCCTTCGAGTGGGAACACATGATGTACCTGTTCTACCCGTACTACTGGGCCCGCCGGGAGACCTGGTACGCGAACGCCCTCGCGGACGACCCGGACCCGCTGTTCGCCGAGTTCCTCAAGGCGGGCGCCGCCCGGGTCGTCGTACCGGTACGCCCCCAACTCGAAGGCGACGTACGGTACTTCCTCATGACCGGCCGGATCTGGAACGGCGGTGCCGTGCCCGGCATCACCGACACCGACTACCTCCCGATCACCGAGGAGATCCGCGCCCGCGACGACGCGCCGGGCGACGAGGTGCCGCAGGGCGACCCCTGGGAGGTCACCCTCCCGACCAGCCTCATCCAGCTCCGGGCGGACGAGACCCTGCCGGACTGGCACAAGTTCGTGGTCGACGGCCACGACGTCTGGGTGCCCGGCCGGGTGGTGGGCGGCAAATGGGTCCCGGACTTCGGAAAGCTCGACGCCCACGGCAACTGGACCCCGCAGTGACCGCGAACTCGTACGTCTTCTACGGCTCCGAACCGCAGTTCGTCCTGATCGTGGCCGGCATCCACGAGAGCGAGCAGAGCGGTATCGAGGTGGCGCACTGGATCCGCACCAAGCTGGCGGCGCGGAGCAGGCCGACGCGGTTCGGGGCGGTGGTGGTTCCGGACGTGTTTCCCCAGCGGGGGGTGGCCGCGCGGACGGAGGAGTGGCGGTCCGGAGACGCGAGCGGCTCGCGGGAGGTGAGGATCCAGGGCCAGACCCTGTTTCCCGCACGTCATTTCCCGCCGCCGGGACAGCCGTTGAGCGCGCTCAAGAACGGGCTGCTGATCGACCGGAACGGGGTCGAGCTGCGCATCGCCAAGCAGACGGTCCCCCAGCTCGCCGAGATCCGGTACGTCATCCAGTTCGTCGAGCAGTTCAAGCCGGTCAGGATCGTCAGCGTGCACGGCAAACGGCCGCGGACGCGCGACGACCTGAAGAGCACCCGGGCCCAGAACGGTCTGACCGACAAGCAGATCAAGGACTGGGACGAGGTCACCGCGATCAAGGGGACGAACTTCCCGGGCATCTTCGTGGACCCCAGATACCAACTCGGCAAGGACTGCCCGCAGTTCGACCTGGAGCCCTGCAAGTTCGACTCGCTCCACGACCCGGCCTTCCCCACCCTGAGCGAGGAGAAGGACCAGCGATTCGACTCGGCCCGCACCGACCTCGGCCGCAAGGACGACGCCCTCTGTCTGAAGGCCGCGAAGGCCGTCGCCGCCCTGGACGCGACGCTCGTCCGCGGCAACCACGTGGCCGAGCCGCTCCCCGTCGTCCACTACGCCAAGGAAGGCGGCACGCCCCAGGCCTTCTCGCTGGGCGACTGGGGCCCGGTCGACGTCGCCGTCCAGGGCCTGGGCACACGGTCCGGCGCACCGGTGTTCACCATCGAGGTGAAGGACGACAACGAGAGCTGGGCCTTCCTCGACGGGGTCCAGGTGGTGGACGAGAAGGGGGACCCCCTGATCGTGCCGCCGACACCGGAGGAACGGGCCGCCGGCAACAAGGGGCGGAAGTTCGTGAAGTCGCCCGGCTTCACCAAGCGGTTCAGCCAGAAACGCTCCAGGGAACTGCAGAACTACGCCCAGGGGATCATCGACACGATCCTGGAACTGCCCTGACGAACCCGAGCGCTACGAGCGATACGAGCGTCAAGGGGCCGGCCTGCGGCGGAGCTTGTCGCGCAGCGGGCCGGCCTCCGCAAGCCCCAGCTCGTCGAAGACCGCCAGCGCCCTGCTCCAGGCCAGCTCCGCCGCGCCGGGATCGGCGGCGGCCTCGTGGGTGTCGCCGAGGTAGGCCAGCCCGAGCGCCTCACTGCGCCGGTCACCCGTCTTGCGGAACAGCCGCAGCGCCTGCTCGTAACACTCCACCGCCTCCGTGAACCGCCCGAGGAGGCGGTGGACGTACCCCAGGCTGTCCCAGGTGTGCGCCTCTCCGTTGAGGTCCCCGATCTCCTGTACGGCGGCGAGCGCCTGCCGGCAGTACGCGAGCGCCTCGCGGTGTTCGCCGAGCTTGGCGAGGTACCAGCCGATCTCGTTCAGCGCGATGGCCTGGCCGCCCCGGTCGTGCGCGGCGCGGAAGTGGTCGAGGCTCAGCCGGGCGTGCTCCAGCGCCTCCTTGTGGACGCCCCGGGCCGATGCCGCGATGGCCAGGTTCTGGTGGATCCGGGCCTGCCCGGCGGGGTTGCCCAGCTCCCGGAACAGGCCGAGGCCGAGCAGATAGTGCTCGCGGCTGAGGTCGGGACGCTCCAGCCGGTGCCACGCCAGCCCGAGCCCGCGGTGCGCGTTGGCCTGCCCCGGCTGGTCGTGGCTGCGCCGTGCGGTCTCCAGGGCCGCGGTATGGGCGGCGGCCAGGGCCTGCCAGTGCCCCTGCCGCTCCAGGAAGGTGCCGAGCGTCACGGCGAGCTGCCAGGTGTGGGTGTCGAAACCGGGCTGCCGGCGCTGCACCGCGGACAGCAGCACGGGGTACTCGGCGCTGAACCAGGCCAGCGCTTCCTCCTGGCCGGCGGGGCGTCCGGGCAGCGCCCCGGGCACGGCCGGGGCGAGGGTCATCGGGTCCCGCCGCCGGGTCAGCAGGGCGTCGGCGGCGTAGGCGGTGTGCAGGTAGTGGTCCAGCAGACGGTGCGTGGCGGAGTGCCGAGCGGCGTCACTGTCGTGTACGACGGCCAGCTCGGCGGCGTACGCGCGCAGCAGGTCGTGCGCGGTGAACCGGCCGGGCCTGTGCTCGGTGAGCAGCTGCGCCTCGGTCAGTTCGGCGAGCAGGTCCCCGGCCCCGGCGACGGTGATCCCGGCCAGGGCCGCGGCGGCCGGGGCGGCGGTGTCGGGCCCGGGGTGCAGGCCGAGCAGCCGGAACAGCCGGGCGCCCTCGGGGCTCAGCATCCGGTACGACCACTGGAACACCGACCGTACGGCGGTCAGCGCGTCGTCGCCGTCCAGCGGGTCCAGGCGACGGTCTGCCGTCCGCAGTTCGTCGGCGAGGCCGGTCAGCGGCAGGCCCGGCCGGCCGGCCGCACGGGCGGCCACGACCGCGAGAGCCAGCGGCAGCCCCGCGCACTGCACGACGATCTCGTCCACCGCCGCGGGCTCGGCGGCCACCCGGACGGCACCGAGCCGACCGGCCAGCAGCTCGCGGGCCTCGGCCGGGGTGAGCAGGTCGACCGGCAGCAGATGCGCGCCCTCGGCCGCCGCCAGCCCGGTCAGCCGGTTGCGGCTGGTGATCAGCGCCAGACAGCCGGGCGCGCCGGGCAGCAGCGGGCGGACCTGCTCCGCGTCCCGCGCGTTGTCGAGCACGATCAGCACCCGTCGGCCGGCCAGCAGGCTGCGGTACAGCGCCGCCTGGGCGTCCAGGCCTCGCGGGACACGGTTCGCGGGCACCCCGAAGGCGTCGAGAAAGCCGCGGACCACCTCGGCCACGCCCACGGCCGCGCCACCCGGGTCGAATCCACGCAGGTTCACATAGACCTGCCCGTCCGGGAAGGCCGCCCGCGCCTGCCGCGCCCAGTGCACGGCCAACGCGGTCTTGCCGACGCCCGCGGTGCCGGACAACGCCGAGACCACGACCGCCGTCGGCTGCCGCTCGACCTCGGCGAGCAGGTCGTCCAGCCGGGCGAGCTCTTCGGCGCGGCCGGTGAAGTGTCCTATGCCCATGGGGAGTTGGGCGGGGATGTCGCGCGGGCCAGGAGCGGAGTCGGTGACATCGGCAGCAGCCGCGGAAGGTGTCGTACGCGACACGGCAGCGGTCGTTCGCGGTGCTGACGAGCCGGCTCTTCGGGCCGGGCGGACCGCTCCGGCCGGACGCCCCCGCAGAATCGCCTCGTGGGTCCCGCTGAGCCGCTCCCCCGGATCCGCGCCCAGTTCCTCCGCCAGCCGCTGCCGGATCTCGGCGAAACAGCGCAGCGCTCCGGCGCTGTCCCCCACGGCGTGCAGCGCTCTCATCAGGGTCTCGGCCAGCGGCTCCACCAGGGGGTGCTCCTCCAGCAGTTCGGTCAGCGGCTCCACGACGGCTGCGGGATCGCCTTCGCGCAACTCCAGCTCGGCCAGCAGGACGGCGGCGTCGATCCGCCGACGGCGCCAGGTCTGACGCACCCGCTCGGCCCACGGCCCGACCAGCCCGGACAGCGGCTCGCCGCGCCAGAGGGCGAGCGCCTCACGCAGCAGCGACACCTGGGTGCCGGCGGGCTGTCCGGGCTGCCGGGCCAGACCGTCCAGCCGACGGAAGAGGTGCACGTCCACCTGGTCCGGACCCGCCTGGAGCTGATATCCACCGGAGCGCCGCAGGAGCCGTAAAGCCTCCTCCCCGGCGTCGCCCGTCTGCTCGCACACCCGCCTGATCCGGGCGATGTGGGCGTGCAGCGCGCGCCGCGCACCGGGCGGCGCAGCCACGCCCCACACCCTCTCGGTCAGCACGTCGACCGGGACCGGCCGCCCGGCGTCCACCGCGAGAGCGGCCACCACGGTACGGCGCTGCGGTGGGCCCAGCTCCACCAACTGCCCCCGCACTTCGAGCTCGACCGGTCCCAACAGCCGTAACTGAACCAAGAGTTCCACCCCCAGCGCACATTTTCTTCACAGAATGCCCGCATGAGAACGGAGGGCGACAACCTTTCGGCAACATCCCGGCCCACACCCGACCCCCACCCTTGTCGGGCGCCTCCCGTCACGGGGGTGCGGGAGGCGCGCGACCACCACGGGGAAACAGGGGAAAACGGGGAAAACAGGGGACCGACCGATGAACCAGGCGACATCGGCGTCCGCGTCCGCGCCCACGACCGGGGCGAGCGGGCGCGGAGTGCTGGAGGGTGCGTTCGCGCTGCTGAGAGCGGTGGAGCGGGCCGAAGGAGCACGACTGAGCAGGCTGGCGGCGGAGTGCGGACTGCCCAAGACGACCGCGTACCGGCTGCTGGAGCAGCTGGCCGACCTGGGCGCGGTGCAGCGCAGCGGCGTCGGCTACGGGATCGGGCCGGGCGTGTTCCAGCTCGGGCGGCGCTGGCAACCGTTCCCGGGGCTACGGGCGGCGGCACGGGAACCCGCACGACGGCTGGCCGCCGCCACCGGCATGGCGGTGGGCCTCAACGTCCTGTGGCAGGGCCACACCCTGGTCCTGGACTGGACGCCCGGCTCGGCCGCGTCCGGTGGCCCGCCCGACGGCGAGGCGACCTGGCCCTGGTACACCGCGGCCGGCAAGGTCCTGGTCGCCGGCGCGGACTCCGGCCTCCCGCTCGACCCGCTGCCCGGTCCCTGGCAGCGCGAGGCGGCGGCGATCCGGGACCTGGGCGCCGCCTTCGACCGGGAGGAGGTGCTGGCGGGGGTGTGCTGTGTGGCCGTACCGCTGTACGGCGCGGGCGGGGCGAGCCACGCGCCGGTGGCCGCGCTGAGCGTCCTGACCGATCCCGCACACCGTCTGGAACGGCTCGCCGACGCGGCACGGCGCGCGGGGGCGGCGGTCAGCGCGGCGCTGGGCCACCGCTGACGACCGCCCCCAACGGTCCTACTGCTGGTGCCACCTGTCGTACAGGTCCGACGGATCACAGACCGTCGTCTGGATGAGCGTGCCGTTGCCCACGCTGGGTGTCGTCATGCAGTACCCGCTCGACACGTTCTGCCAGACGTCGTACCAGCCCGAGGGCGGGCCCTCCGGGTTGTCCGCGTAGTAGACCCGCCACTGCTGGTTGGTCGCGGCGGCGTTGCAGAACGCCATCGTGACCGTGCCTGTCCCCGAGGACGGCGCGGTGATGCACCGTCCGGTGTTCTGGTTGGTGAAGGTGAAGTAGCTCGTAGTGGTGTCGAACCCCTCCAGCCACTTCTGCTCGGAACCGCCGGTGCAGTTCCACATCTGGAGCTTCGACCAGTTCTCGGTGGCGTTGTCGAGACAGTGGCTCGACTTCCAGATGTTGATCGGGGTGAACCCGGCCGCCTGGGCCGGTGTGCTGACCGCGGCGACGCCGAGCATCGCGAAAACCGCGGCGAGTAACGCCAACAGGGCACGTCGTCTGGACATATGTCTTCTCCGGCTCTCTCGCTGGACGTTCACTGCGCTGTGCAGCTTGGTGCGCCGGGAGCCGGGTGTCGTGTCCTGTTCCGCTCAGCGGATCGAACGGGCGGTCACTTCACCGAAGCCGTGAAGACGGCCCAGGCGGACGGGGTGACCTGGAAGGTGGGGCCGGTGGTGGGCCCGTTGACCGGTCGGCCGCCCGCCACCACGGGCGAACGCCCCGCCGCCGAGCCGTCGGCGAACTTCAGGACGAAGCTGAGTTCGGGGCCCCAGATCCCGTTCGAAGACCGCCTGGCCCGACGTGTACACGGGCCGCCGCGTCCGGAGGAGAGCCCGTGCGTAGTCGGACGTCTGCAGCAACCCGTGTCGAGGCGACGGACGACCCCGTCGTGGACGCCCTCGCCGACCGCTGGGGCATCTCACCGGGCGTCAAGAATGCGGTCTCCGGCGCCAAGGGCCGCCTTTCCCAAAGGACTTGAGAGGGAAAGGACCCCCACCAAACCCCACCCCTCCCGCCCACGGCCGGCACTCACCCGCCCGAGTGAACATCACCAACTCAGCTGGATTTCGGCCCGGTTGCCTGCCCTACGCTCAGCGCAACACAACCGCAGACATGCGACGGCCCCCGCCGGGACTGGCATCCCAATGCGAGGGCCTGACCACCAAGGAAGAAGCCACCTTCCCGATGGACACCCAAAACCCTAGCGTGCCCCCGCACGCCCAGTCCCGCGTTGCCACCAACAACCACCCGGACCGGGACCCGGAAAGCCCCCACGGCGGTCTGATCCACGACAACGCCCGCCACACCACCCGCTTCACGGTGATCGGCAACCACCTGGCCCAGCACCCGGAGCTGTCGGGCCTCGCGATCGGCCTCGCGGTCTACATCCAGTCGCTTCCCAAAGGCGCCCGCGTCGACGTCAAGACCCTGGCCGCCCGCTTTCCCGAGGGCAGAACGCGTATCGCCGCAGCCCTCCGCGAGTTGGAGGCCCACGGCTATCTGCGCCGCGAGCGCACCCGAACGCCGGCCGGCCGCATCATCACCCGCACGATCTCCTGCAACCGGCCCGGTCACCGGCACGCGGCCCCTGTCGACTCGCACGCCCCCGCACCCCGGAAGAAGCGAACCCCGCGCAAGCCGCTGCCCGCCGTACCGCACCCGGCGTACCCCGCACCCGCCCTCCTCCGGATGGCCACCGACCTCCTCGTCGGCCTCCGCACCCACGACCCGCGCCTTCTCCTCTCCACCTGCGACACGGCCCACTTGGCCGCGGGCGTCGCCGCCTGGTTGGAACGCGAGGTCAGCCCCACCGCCGTACGAGAGGCACTGACAGCGGACCTGCCGCCCGAAGGCCTACGCCGACCGGCTGCCCTCCTGGCCCACCGCCTCACGGCCCTGCTCCCGCCCCCGCCCCCGTTCCGAGCCCCCGCAGCACGGCCGCCCGTCCGGCACCCACTCCGGAACTGCGACGACTGCGACCGCGCCTTCCGCGGCCCGGAACCAGGCCGCTGCGGCTCCTGCTCGGCCCGGCATCACTGCACCTGAGTACGAAGGAACCACATGGTCAGCCCGCCTCACGAGGCGATGCACCGCATCTTCCAGGAGTATCCGAACCTGTTCGCCGGAGTCTCCCGAGCCCTCGACCTCGATTTCGCCCCGCCGAAATCCGTCACGATCATGCCGACCGACCTCACCGAGGCCCGCCCCGTCGAACGCCGCGTGGACACACTGCTGCGCTTCGACTGCGACGGCGAGGACGGTGACGACTCCTTCCTGCTGGCCATCGAATCCCAGGGCAAGAAGGTCGCGGACAAGCCCTCCACCTGGGCCTACTACCTGTCGTTCCTCAGCACCAAGTACAAGCTCCCGGTGCTGTTGCTGGTCGTCTGCCAGGACCGGGCCACAGCCGAATGGGCCGCCCGGCCGACGTCCCTGGGCCCCCGGCAGTGGCCCGCACTGACCCTGCGCCCTCTCGTGGCGGGACCGCACAACATGCCGGTGATCACCGACTCGGCCGAAGCCGCAGCCGACCTGCCGCTGGCAACACTGTCCGCCATTACCCACGCGAAAGGACCGGTGGTCAATGGGATACTGGAGGCCCTGTCCACAGCTCTGCAGACCGTGCCCGAGGCCGTCGCAGACCCCATCATCGAATTCGTCGCACAGGGCCTGGGCAGCAGCCGCCGGGCCGCAGAACTCTGGAGGAACCTGGTGGCCGTGGACCTTTCCTTCTACAAGTCGTACATCTCCGAGGAGATCCGGGACGAAGGCCGCCTGCAAGGCCGTGTCGAGGACATCCTTGTCGTCCTGGAAGCCCGCGGCATCGACGTCCCCGCCGAGATCCGCGAACGCATCACCGCCTGCACCGACCCCGACCTCCTGCGCCGCTGGCTCACCCGCGCCGCCGTCGCGCCCTCCGCAGAAGAGATCTTCGCGGCCGACGACGCCTGAGCCCCTCGCCCCCGCCCTCGCGTCCGCGTCAGCGCGCGCCCACGTAGTCCGCTCCGCTGGTCGTGGCCCCGGTCGTGCCGTTGCCGCCGTACGCCCACCGCCACGAACCGTCGACGGCCGCGGTGACCGTCGTCTTCAGCGCGCCCGAACTGTTCGCGGTGACCTTCTTGACCGCCTTGAAGGAGTCGGTGTCCTCTTGTGTGGTGCCAAATGGGAGGGGGCAGACCAACCCGCGACATGATCAGGCCGCACTACGCAACCGCGCGAACGACACGTCCAACCCCCGCTTCAGCACCCGCGCCACCGGCACCTCCACCAACCGGTGCACCGCCCAGCTCAGCACCAGGAACCCGGCGATGACGACCGCCACCAGCAGTCGCGCGTCCAGCGTGCCCCGCAACCGGCTGATGACCGTCGTACCGGCCACGTAGTGCAGCAGATACAGCGGATACGTCAGACTTCCCGCCGTCACCAGCCACTTCCACCGCACCCGGTCCGTCGCCCCCAGCGCGATCGCGACCATCACCAGCAGGAACACCGTGAAGATCACGACACTCCCCCGCCACCCCGACACATGCTCGGTGTCGTCGATCCGCAGGCCCAGTTGCCGCTGCCCCATCAGCCAGGCCATCGCCAGGATTCCCCACAGCAGCAGGTCCTGGCCGAAGCGGTGCATCAGGTACAGGGCCAGGCCGGCGATGAAGAACCAGGCGCCCTCCGGATTCGCCGCCAGCGTCAGCGGCTGGAACTTCGCCACCGGAGCCAGCATCGCCGCCGCGCCCCACGCGCAGCAGAACAGGACCACCTTGCGGTACGTCGGCCCGGTGGCCACCACGACCAGGAACAGCAGGTAGAAGCGCAGCTCCGACCAGAGCGTCCAGTACACCCCGTCGACACTGTCCACGCCCGAACCGGACTGCAGCATCGTGAAGTTGAGGAGGATGTCGCGCAGCTTCAGCCGGTCCCAGACACCCGGCAGCGCCACCACCACGGCCGTCGTGAAGACGATGCCGAACCAGTAGGCCGGGTAGAGCCGGATCACCCGCGAGACGAAGAACTGGCGGGGCGTACGCCCCCAGCAGGACATGCAGATCACGAAGCCGCTGATCACGAAGAAGATCTCGACGCCGATCCAGCCGTAGGCGGCGAAGCGGAACACGGTCGGCATGATCTCGGACGCCGGCCGGTCCCACACCGCGTTGCCCGGCTGGTCGACCCGCCAGCTGCCGGCGTAGTGGTGCACCGCGACCATCAGCGCGGCGACGAGACGGATGCCGTCGATGGCGTACAGGCGTGGGCGTTCGCGGCGGAGCGGGGATCTCTGACGGTGGACCCGCACCGTTCGCAGCTGCTGCGTCGGCCGGTCGACCATCACGGACATCAACGATCATCCCCTGTCTGGCTGCTCGAACCCCCTCACGCTAGGGCGTCCCATCCGCCCCGAAGGGGATATACGGGGATGCACCAGGCGGACGTCCCGCAGAGTTCGCCGAGCCTTCACAGGACAGACGAAAGGGCCCGTACGACCGAAGTCGTACGGGCCCTCTCAGAGGCCTAGCGGCTCAGAGTCACTTGTTGATCTTGGTGACCTGGCCGGCGCCGACCGTCCGGCCACCCTCACGGATGGCGAACTTCAGGCCCTCTTCCATGGCGATGGGCTGGATGAGCTCCACCTTCATCTCGGTGTTGTCACCCGGCATGACCATCTCGGTGCCCTCGGGGAGGGTCACCACGCCGGTCACGTCCGTCGTACGGAAGTAGAACTGCGGACGGTAGTTGTTGAAGAACGGCGTGTGGCGGCCACCCTCGTCCTTGGACAGGATGTAGGCCTGCGCCTCGAACTCGGTGTGCGGGGTGACCGAGCCCGGCTTGATGATGACCTGGCCGCGCTCGACGTCCTCGCGCTTGATGCCACGGAGGAGCAGACCGACGTTCTCACCGGCCTGGCCCTCGTCGAGCAGCTTGCGGAACATCTCGATGCCGGTGACCGTGGTGGTGGTCTTCTCGGTCTTGATGCCGATGATGTCGACGGTCTCGTTGACCTTCAGGACACCACGCTCGATACGGCCGGTGACGACCGTACCGCGACCGGTGATCGTGAAGACGTCCTCGATCGGCATCAGGAACGGCTTGTCGACGTCGCGCTCGGGCTCCGGGATCGACTCGTCGACGGCCTTCATCAGGTCGAGGACGGTCTGGCCCCACTCCTTGTCGCCCTCAAGGGCCTTCAGAGCGGAAACCTTGACGACCGGCAGGTCGTCGCCCGGGAACTCGTACTCGGAGAGCAGCTCACGGACCTCGAGCTCGACGAGCTCCAGGATCTCCTCGTCGTCCACCATGTCGGCCTTGTTGAGGGCGACGACGATGTACGGAACGCCGACCTGGCGGGCCAGGAGCACGTGCTCCTTGGTCTGCGGCATCGGGCCGTCGGTGGCGGCGACAACGAGGATGGCGCCGTCCATCTGCGCCGCACCCGTGATCATGTTCTTGATGTAGTCCGCGTGACCGGGGCAGTCGACGTGGGCGTAGTGACGGGTCTCCGTCTGGTACTCGACGTGCGCGATGGAGATGGTGATACCGCGCTGGCGCTCTTCGGGAGCCTTGTCGATCTGGTCGAACGCCGAGGCCTCGTTCAGGTCCGGGAACGCGTCGTGCAGCACCTTGGTAATGGCGGCCGTGAGGGTCGTCTTACCGTGGTCGATGTGACCGATGGTGCCGATGTTGACGTGCGGCTTAGTCCGCTCGAACTTCGCCTTCGCCACTGGGGTCCTCCTGTGGAGTGGTTCTGTACGCCTTACTTCATCGGCGCCAGGTGATCTTTGCTGTCAGTGCCCGGGCCCCGGGGCATTCCCCACGATTGGGGAGGAATGCCCCGGCAGGCTCCGGAGTCAAGCCTACGGCGTGTGAACGCAGCGCGGTGAACGCGGTGTGTTACTCGCCCTTGGCCTTCGCGATGATCTCCTCGGCGACGTTCCGCGGAACCTCGGCGTAGGAGTCGAACTGCATGGAGTAGCTGGCCCGGCCGGACGTCTTGCTGCGCAGGTCGCCGACGTAACCGAACATCTCCGAGAGGGGCACGAGGCCCTTCACGACGCGGGCTCCGGCCCGCTCCTCCATGGCCTGGATCTGGCCACGGCGGGAGTTGATGTCGCCGATGACCTCGCCCATGTAGTCCTCGGGCGTGGTGACCTCGACGGCCATCATCGGCTCAAGGAGCACGGGGGACGCCTTGCGCGCGGCCTCCTTGAAGGCCTGCGAACCGGCGATCTTGAACGCGAGCTCGGAGGAGTCGACCTCGTGGTAGCCACCGTCGATGAGCGTGACGCGGACGCCCGTCATCTCGTAGCCCGCGAGGATGCCGAACTGCATGGCCTCCTGCGCACCGGCGTCCACCGAAGGGATGTACTCCTTCGGGATACGGCCACCGGTGACCTTGTTCACGAACTCGTACGAGGCGTCGCCGCCCTCGATCGGCTCGATCGCGATCTGCACCTTGGCGAACTGGCCGGTACCACCAGTCTGCTTCTTGTGCGTGTAGTCGACGCGCTCGACGGCCTTGCGGATCGTCTCGCGGTAGGCGACCTGCGGCTTGCCGACGTTGGCCTCGACCTTGAACTCACGGCGCATACGGTCGACCAGCACCTCGAGGTGCAGCTCGCCCATACCACCGATGATGGTCTGGCCGGTCTCCTCGTCCGAGTGGACCTGGAAGGACGGGTCCTCCTCGGCCAGGCGCTGGATCGCGATGCCCAGCTTCTCCTGGTCGCCCTTCGACTTGGGCTCGATGGCGACCTGGATGACCGGCGCCGGGAAGTCCATGGACTCCAGGATCACCGGGGCCTTGTCGTCGCACAGCGTCTCACCGGTCGTGGTCTGCTTCAGACCCATCACGGCGACGATGTCGCCGGCGCCCACCGACTCGATCTCCTCACGCTTGTTCGCGTGCATACGGTAGATCTTGCCGATGCGCTCCTTGCGGCCCTTGACGGAGTTCAGCACGGCCGTGCCGGACTCCAGGCGGCCCGAGTACACCCGGACGAAGGTGAGCTTGCCGAGGTGCGGGTCGCTCATGATCTTGAACGCGAGCGCCGACAGCGGCTCATCGTCGGACGGCTTGCGCTTGACGACCTCTTCCGCGTCGTTCACGGCGTGGCCCTCGATGGCCTCGACGTCGAGCGGGGAGGGCAGGTAGCGCACGACCGCGTCGAGCAGGGGCTGGACGCCCTTGTTCTTGAACGCGGTGCCGCAGAACACCGGGGTGACCGTGGTGTCCTTCGACTTGCCGGACGCGATGGTGATACGACGGATCGCGGCGTACAGCTGCTCCTCGGAAGGCTCCTCGCCCTCCAGGTACAGCTCCATGATCTCTTCGTCGTTCTCGGCGACGGCCTCGATCAGCTTGCCGCGGTACTCCTCGGCAGCCTCGGTGTGCGTGGCCGGGATGTCGACGATGTCGTACATCTCGCCCTTGGTGGCCTCGGCGGACCACACGAACGCCTTCATCGTGACCAGGTCGACGACGCCCTTGAAGTCGGCCTCGGCACCGATCGGGAGCTGCATGACGATCGGCTGAGCGCCGAGGCGGTCAGAGATCATGTCGACGCAGCGGTGGAACTCGGCACCGGTCCGGTCGAGCTTGTTGACGAAGCAGATACGCGGAACGCCGTAGCGGTCGGCCTGACGCCAAACCGTCTCGGACTGCGGCTCCACACCGGCAACGCCGTCGAACACCGTCACGGCGCCGTCGAGGACGCGGAGCGAACGCTCCACCTCGACGGTGAAGTCGACGTGACCCGGGGTGTCGATGATGTTGATGGTGTGGTCGACGTCTTCGAGCGGCCAGTGACAGGTGGTGGCAGCAGAGGTGATCGTGATACCACGCTCCTGCTCCTGCTCCATCCAGTCCATGGTGGCAGCACCGTCGTGGACCTCACCGATCTTGTACGACACACCGGTGTAGAAGAGGATCCGCTCGGTGGTGGTCGTCTTGCCCGCGTCGATGTGGGCCATGATCCCGATGTTGCGGACCTTGGCCAGGTCAAGTGAAGTGGTAGCCATAAGGCTTCAGTCTTCTCTCGGTCTCGATGTGGGTAGCGACTACCAGCGGTAGTGCGCGAAGGCCTTGTTGGACTCGGCCATCTTGTGGGTGTCCTCGCGCTTCTTCACAGCGGCACCGAGGCCGTTGGAGGCGTCGAGAAGCTCGTTGAGCAGACGCTCGGTCATGGTCTTCTCGCGACGGGCGCGGGAGTAACCGACCAGCCAGCGCAGCGCGAGCGTGTTGGCACGACCGGGCTTGACCTCGATCGGAACCTGGTACGTCGCACCACCGACACGGCGGGACTTGACCTCGAGGGTCGGCTTGATGTTCTCCAGCGCGCGCTTCAGCGTGATGATCGGGTCGTTGCCCGTCTTCTCACGCAGGCCCTCCATGGCGCCGTAGACGATGCGCTCGGCGGTGGAGCGCTTGCCGTTCAGCAGCACCTTGTTGATGAGCGACGTGACCAGAGGAGAACCGTAGACCGGGTCGATGATGACCGGGCGCTTCGGGGCGGGGCCCTTACGAGGCATTCTTACTTCTCCTTCTTGGCGCCGTAGCGCGAACGGGCCTGCTTGCGGTTCTTGACACCCTGGGTGTCGAGGGAGCCACGGATGATCTTGTAGCGAACACCCGGCAGGTCCTTCACACGGCCGCCACGCACGAGCACGATGGAGTGCTCCTGCAGGTTGTGTCCCTCACCCGGAATGTAAGCGGTGACCTCGATCCCGCTGGTCAGACGCACACGCGCGACCTTACGCAGGGCCGAGTTCGGCTTCTTCGGGGTGGTCGTGAACACACGCGTGCAGACGCCACGACGCTGAGGGGAACCCTCGAGTGCGGGCGTCTTGTTCTTCTCGACCTTGTCCTGCCGGCCCTTACGGACCAGCTGCTGGATCGTAGGCACTACTTCTCCGGTTTCTGTGTGCCGAATGGTGAAGCTAACCTGGAACGTCGCCGACCCACGCGGTCGGGTGTGTCGAATCCGGCGGACTCCCGCCGCGAGGCGAAAAGAGCACAGATTACGGTGGCCAGTGACGGCTCGCCATGCGGTTGATGGCACGCACGAGAGCCAGGGCACACCCCAGGCACAAGGTCTGAGCGTACCTACCTCAAACGCTACGGTCAAAACAAATGGGATCCGCCCGCATCACCATGCGGAACATGTCAAGACCCTACGCCGTACGTGATCTTCGATTTCACGTTCCGGTCACACGCAGACGCTCACCGGAACGTCACGCGGAGGCGATCGCCGCGGCGATCAGAATGGTGATGACCATCACCCAGCCGGCGACCGAAAGCCACCCCAGCACCAGCCCGGTCATGGCCAGTCCCTCACCGCGCTCACCGCTGTGCTGCATCTCGGTGCGGGCGGTGTGCCCGAGGATGACCGCCGGAATCCCGGTCAGCCCGAAGGTCGGGAAGGTGAGCACCCCGCACACCATGGCCCCGACCGCCTTCCCGTTCGTCGGCGGCGCGGCCGGCATGAAGGTCGCGGGCGCGGGCGGCGCGACCCGGTTCACCGGCACCGGCCCCTGCGGGAGATCGGCGACGAGCAGTGCCAGCTCCCCCACGGTCCGCGCGGCATACGCCCGCCCCACCCGCTTCTCGAACTCGGCGTGCTCCAGCCGTCCCTCCCCGTACCCCGCTCTGAGCACATCGACGGCCCGCTCGCGGTCGGCGTGCGAGGCCAGCATGGGGGGCGCGCTGTGCCCCTGCCAGGGCTGCGGGACACCTTGTCCTGACTCCCACGGCTGCCAGGGCGTCGGATGCGACACGGGCGCCTCCCCCCAAAAGCGAATGAACGCCTTCCATCATCCTCTAACGCCCCGCAATCGACATCGGTTCCTGGTCTGTTCCGTCGACTTCCGGCCGTTGCCGGGGTCCGGCAACCGAGAGCCGCCCGATGTGGCGTGGGTCGGCCCTGACGCCGGGGCGGGTACGCGGCGCACCATGGTCCGAGGGGGCTTCCCAGGGGACTTCCCAGGGGATGGACGGGGGGTGGCCGTATGACATCCGGCAGCAGGGCGTCGTGGGGCAGAAGTCTGGGGTACGGACTGGCCAGCGGGACGCTCGTCTTCGTCCTGCTGGGCCTCGTCCTCGGCCTGCTCCCGGTCAGCGACGGCGAGGCCGCGCTCATCATGTACGTCGCCCTGGTGGTGCCGCCGGCGCTGGCGGCCCGCCGGTTCAGGCCCAGGCACGAACGCAGGCCCAGGGGCGACCGCAGGGGGCTCCGGCCGCGGCCTTCACCGAAGCCCTCCCTGCCCCGGCCACCCCGCCGGACCGCCGCCGAGGCGGCCGACCGGGCCATCACCTCGTACGGCGACCTTCTGCGCCTGCACACCTACCGCCCCGGCCCGTCGGCCGACCCGGACGACCTCGCCGACTACCGCACCGCCCTGGAGGCCTACGACGAGGCCAGGGCGAGCGCCCCCGGCCGGGTGCCGGAGCTGCTGGAACGCGGGCGCGCGGCACTGGAGCGGCTGGACACCGCCCGTTTCGCCGCCACCGACATCTCCTGGATCCACGGCACCGGCGACACCAAGGTGCGGATGCCCTGGCCCGTCGGCGGGGGCCCGGCGCTGCTGGTCTTCGAGACGGACGGCGGGCGCGGCGACGTGTCGGGGGGCGGGCGCGGCGGCTTCTCGATGCGCGGGGACGGCGGATTCTCGGGGAGTGAGCGCGACGCCTTCTCGATGCGCGAGGACGGCGACTTCTCGGAGAGCGAGCGCGACACCATCTCGTACCGCGAGCGCGACGGCTTCTCCGTGCACGAGCTGGGCCTTCCCGGCACGCGTGCGCGGGAGCTCTTCAAGGGGGCGTACGACGCCTGGGACACCGAGCCCGGCCGGGCCAGGGTGCTGCTGCCCGCGCGGCGCGGTGGGGAGCTGCTGCTGGACGTCTGGGCGGTGGGTCCGTGGCGGATCGCGCTGCGCCCGCCCGGCGAGGCCCGGCGGCTGGAGGAGGACCTGCCGCTCACGGGGTTGGGCATCGAGACGGTGCTCAAGGACAGCGGGTGCCGTGTCGTCGAGTTCGCGCACCAGGACGCGGGGGCCTTCGCCGTCCACGAGGTGACCCGGTCCTACCGCACCGGGCGCCTGCTGGCCGAGGGCAGGGGCGCGGCCCGACTGACCGTGGCGGTGCCGGAGGGGCGCCGTGTGCTGCGGATCGACGCCGACGGACGCTGGACGCTTCGGCATCCGGGTACGCCGAGGGGCGGCCACCCCGCACCGGAGTGACCGCCCCTCGACTCAAGCTGCTCGCTTACTGGTTGTACGGACCGTAGTCGTAGTCCTCCAGCGGAACGGCCTGGCCGGAGCCCGTGCCGAACGGCGAGTAGTCGATGTCGTCGTAGCCGACGGCCGAGTACATCGCGGCCTTGGCCTCCTCGGTCGGCTCGACCCGGATGTTGCGGTAGCGGGACAGGCCCGTACCGGCCGGGATGAGCTTACCGATGATGACGTTCTCCTTGAGGCCGATCAGGGAGTCGGACTTGGCGTTGATCGCCGCGTCCGTGAGGACCCTGGTCGTCTCCTGGAAGGACGCCGCCGACAGCCACGACTCGGTCGCCAGCGAGGCCTTGGTGATACCCATCAGCTGCGGACGGCCGGAGGCCGGGTGGCCGCCTTCCTGGACCACACGACGGTTCTCGACCTCGAACTTCGAGCGCTCGACCAGCTCGCCGGGCAGCAGCTCGGCGTCGCCCGACTCGATGATCGTCACACGGCGCAGCATCTGCCGGATGATGATCTCGATGTGCTTGTCGTGGATCGACACACCCTGCGAGTTGTAGACCTTCTGGACCTCGCCGACCAGGTGGACCTGGACGGCACGCTGGCCCAGGATGCGCAGCACGTCGTGCGGGTTGGTGGCACCCACGGTGAGCTTCTGGCCCACCTCGACGTGCTCGCCCTCGCTGACCAGGAGCCGGGCACGCTTCGAGATCGGGAACGCCGTCTCGTCGCTGCCGTCGTCCGGGGTGACGACGATCTTCTTGGTCTTCTCGGTCTCCTCGATCCGCACGCGGCCCTGGGCCTCGGAGATCGGGGCGACACCCTTCGGGGTACGGGCCTCGAAGAGCTCGACGACACGCGGCAGACCCTGGGTGATGTCGTCACCGGCCACACCACCGGTGTGGAAGGTACGCATCGTCAGCTGGGTACCGGGCTCACCGATGGACTGGGCGGCGATGATGCCGACCGCCTCACCGATGTCGACCAGCTTGCCGGTGGCCAGCGAGCGGCCGTAGCACATGGCGCAGGTGCCGACCTGGGACTCGCAGGTCAGGACCGAGCGGGTCTTGACCTCCGCGACGCCGTACTTGACCAGCTCGTCGATGAGCACGTCGCCGAGGTCGGTACCGGCCGGGGCCAGCACCTTGCCGTCGACCGCGATGTCCTCGGCGAGGCAGCGCGCGTACACGGACGTCTCGACGTCCTCCGCCTTGCGCAGCACGCCGTCCGCGCCGACCTCCGCGATGTGGAGCTTGAGGCCACGGTCGGTGCCGCAGTCCTCCTCGCGGATGATGACGTCCTGCGAGACGTCCACCAGACGACGGGTCAGGTAACCCGAGTCGGCGGTACGCAGGGCGGTGTCGGCCAGACCCTTACGGGCACCGTGCGTGGAGATGAAGTACTCCAGCACGGACAGGCCCTCACGGAAGGACGCCTTGATCGGACGCGGGATGGTCTCGTTCTTCGCGTTCGACACCAGACCGCGCATACCGGCGATCTGCCGCATCTGCATCATGTTTCCTCGGGCACCCGAGTCAACCATCATGAAGATGGGGTTGGTCTTGGGGAAGTTCTCGTTCATCGCCTCGGCGACCTCGTTGGTCGCCTTGGTCCAGATCGCGATGAGCTCCTGAGTGCGCTCTTCCTTGGTGATCAGACCGCGCTCGTACTGCTTCTGGACCTTCTCGTCCTGCGCCTCGTAGCCCTTGACGATCTCCTTCTTCGCCTCGGGAACGACGACGTCGGAGATGGCCACGGTGACGCCGGAACGGGTCGCCCAGTAGAAGCCGGCCGCCTTCAGGTTGTCGAGCGTCGCCGCCACGATGACCTTGGGGTAGCGCTCGGCCAGGTCGTTGACGATCTCGGAGAGCTGCTTCTTGCCCACCGAGTAGTCGACGAACGGGTAGTCCTCGGGCAGCAGCTCGTTGAAGAGCGCGCGGCCCAGGGTCGTCCGCAGGCGGAAGGTGTCACCCTGCTGCCACTCCGGGTCGCCCTCCTCCTGCACCGGCGGGGTCCAGCCGCGCGGCGGGATGGTGCCCACCGGGAAGCGGATGTCGACCGCGGACTGCAGCGCGAGCTCACCGGCGTCGAACGCCATGATCGCCTCGGCCGTGGAGCCGAAGGACCGGCCCTCGCCCTTGGTGTCACGCAGCTCGCCGTCGGTGGTGAGGAAGAACAGACCGAGGACCATGTCCTGGGTCGGCATCGTCACCGGACGGCCGTCGGCGGGCTTGAGGATGTTGTTCGAGGACAGCATCAGGATGCGGGCCTCGGCCTGCGCCTCCGCGGACAGCGGAAGGTGTACGGCCATCTGGTCGCCGTCGAAGTCCGCGTTGAACGCGGTGCAGACGAGCGGGTGGATCTGGATGGCCTTGCCCTCGACCAGCTGCGGCTCGAAGGCCTGGATGCCGAGGCGGTGCAGGGTGGGAGCACGGTTCAGCAGCACCGGGTGCTCGGCGATGACCTCTTCGAGGACGTCGTACACGACGGTGCGGCCGCGCTCCACCATGCGCTTGGCGCTCTTGATGTTCTGCGCGTGGTTCAGGTCGACCAGGCGCTTCATCACGAACGGCTTGAAGAGCTCCAGCGCCATCGCCTTGGGCAGACCGCACTGGTGCAGCTTCAGCTGCGGACCGACGACGATCACGGAACGCGCCGAGTAGTCGACTCGCTTGCCGAGCAGGTTCTGACGGAATCGACCCTGCTTGCCCTTCAGCATGTCGCTGAGGGACTTCAGCGGGCGGTTACCGGGACCGGTGACCGGGCGACCACGACGACCGTTGTCGAACAGCGCGTCGACGGCCTCCTGGAGCATGCGCTTCTCGTTGTTCACGATGATCTCGGGCGCACCGAGGTCGAGAAGCCGCTTCAGACGGTTGTTGCGGTTGATCACACGGCGGTACAGGTCGTTCAGGTCGGAGGTCGCGAAGCGGCCACCGTCCAGCTGCACCATCGGGCGAAGGTCCGGCGGGATGACCGGCACGCAGTCCAGCACCATGCCCTTGGGGCTGTTGCTCGTCTGCAGGAACGCGGAGACGACCTTCAGGCGCTTGAGCGCACGGGTCTTCTTCTGGCCCTTGCCGGTGCGGATGATCTCGCGGAGGCGCTCGGCCTCCTCGTCGAGGTCGAAGGACTCCAGGCGCTTCTGCAGCGCCGCGGCACCCATCGAACCGTCGAAGTACGTGCCGAAGCGGTCGCGCAGCTCGCGGTAGAGCAGCTCGTCGCCCTCGAGGTCCTGGACCTTCAGGTTCTTGAACCGGGTCCACACCTCGTCGAGGCGGTCGATCTCGCGCTGCGAACGGTCGCGCAGCTGCTTCATCTCACGCTCGGCGCCCTCGCGCACCTTGCGGCGCACATCGGCCTTGGCACCCTCGGCCTCGAGCTCGGCCAGGTCGGTCTCGAGCTTCTTGGCGCGGGCCTCCAGGTCGGCGTCGCGACGGTTCTCGACCTGCTGCCGCTCGACGGAGACATGCGCCTCCAGGGAGGGCAGGTCGCGGGTACGGCGCTCCTCGTCGACGTACGTGATCATGTACGCCGCGAAGTAGATGACCTTCTCGAGGTCCTTGGGCGCCAGGTCCAGCAGATAGCCGAGGCGCGACGGGACACCCTTGAAGTACCAGATGTGCGTGACGGGGGCGGCCAGCTCGATGTGGCCCATCCGCTCACGGCGCACCTTGGCGCGAGTCACCTCGACGCCGCAGCGCTCACAGATGATGCCCTTGAACCGGACACGCTTGTACTTGCCGCAGTAGCACTCCCAGTCCCGGGTCGGACCGAAGATCTTCTCGCAGAAGAGTCCGTCCTTTTCGGGCTTGAGGGTGCGGTAGTTGATGGTCTCGGGCTTCTTGACCTCGCCGTGGCTCCACTGACGGATGTCGTCAGCGGTGGCCAGACCGATCCGGAGCTCGTCGAAGAAGTTGACGTCGAGCACTATGCGTCAATCCCTCTCAGGGTTGTAAGTCTGTGGGGTCTGATACGGGGGTCCAGGGGCCGGCCGGAGGTCCTCACCAGGTTCTCCGGCCGGACTCCCGTCAGACCTCTTCGACGCTGCTCGGCTCGCGCCGGGACAGGTCGATGCCGAGCTCTTCCGCAGCGCGGAAGACGTCCTCGTCGGTGTCGCGCATCTCGATGGACATGCCGTCCGAGGACAGCACCTCCACGTTGAGGCACAGGGACTGCATCTCCTTGATGAGTACCTTGAAGGACTCGGGGATGCCGGGCTCGGGGATGTTCTCGCCCTTGACGATGGCCTCGTAGACCTTCACGCGGCCGGTGACGTCGTCGGACTTGATGGTCAGCAGCTCCTGGAGGGCGTACGCGGCGCCGTAAGCCTCCAGCGCCCACACCTCCATCTCGCCGAACCGCTGGCCACCGAACTGGGCCTTACCACCCAGCGGCTGCTGGGTGATCATCGAGTACGGACCGGTCGAACGGGCGTGCAGCTTGTCGTCGACCAGGTGGTGCAACTTGAGGATGTACATGTACCCGATGGAGATCGGGTCCGGGAACGGCTCACCGGAGCGGCCGTCGAACAGCCGTGCCTTACCGGTCGGCTGCACCATCCGCTCGCCGTCGCGGTTCGGGATGGTGTGCTGCAGCAGACCCGCGAGCTCGTCCTCGCGCGCACCGTCGAAGACGGGGGTCGCGACGTTCGTGCCCGGGTCGACCTGGTCGGCGCCGATGACCTGCAGGCGCTGCGCCCAGTCGTCCGCGAGGCCGGAGACGTCCCAGCCGCGGCTGGCGAGCCAGCCGAGGTGGATCTCCAGGACCTGTCCCGGGTTCATTCGGGACGGCACACCGAGCGGGTTGAGGATGATGTCGACCGGGGTGCCGTCCTCCAGGAACGGCATGTCCTCGATCGGCAGGATCTTGGAGATGACACCCTTGTTGCCGTGACGGCCGGCGAGCTTGTCACCGTCGGTGATCTTGCGCTTCTGCGCCACGTACACGCGCACCAGCTGGTTCACACCGGGGGGAAGCTCGTCGCCCTCCTCACGGTCGAAGACGCGGACGCCGATGACCTTGCCGGTCTCGCCGTGCGGCACCTTCAGCGAGGTGTCACGGACCTCACGGGCCTTCTCACCGAAGATCGCGCGCAGCAGGCGCTCCTCCGGCGTCAGCTCGGTCTCGCCCTTGGGCGTGACCTTGCCGACGAGGATGTCGCCGGCGATGACCTCGGCGCCGATGCGGATGATGCCGCGCTCGTCGAGGTCGGCGAGGACCTCCTCGGAGACGTTCGGGATGTCCCGGGTGATCTCCTCGGGGCCGAGCTTGGTGTCACGGGCGTCGACCTCGTGCTCCTCGATGTGGATCGAGGAGAGGACGTCGTCCTGCACGAGGCGCTGCGACAGGATGATCGCGTCCTCGTAGTTGTGACCCTCCCACGGCATGAACGCCACGAGCAGGTTCTTGCCCAGCGCCATCTCGCCGTTCTGGGTGGCCGGACCGTCGGCCAGGACCTGGCCCTCGATGATCCGGTCGCCCTCGTTGACGATGACCTTCTGGTTGACCGAGGTGCCCTGGTTGGAGCGGGCGAACTTGGCCAGGCGGTACGTGATGTACGTGCCGTCGTCGTTGGCGGTGGTGATGTAGTCCGCGGAGACCTCCTGGACCACACCCGCCTTCTCGGCCTTGACCACGTCGCCGGCGTCGACGGCGGAGCGGTACTCCATGCCGGTGCCGACGAGCGGGGACTCGCTCTTGATCAGCGGCACGGCCTGACGCATCATGTTCGCGCCCATGAGGGCACGGTTGGCGTCGTCGTGCTCGAGGAACGGGATCATGGCGGTCGCGACCGACACCATCTGGCGCGGCGAGACGTCCATGTAGTCGACGTCGTCACCGGGGACGTAGTCGACCTCGCCGCCACGGCGGCGCACCAGGACGCGGGACTCCTCGAACCGCATGTCGTCATTGAGCGTGGCGTTGGCCTGCGCGATGACGAAGCGGTCCTCTTCGTCGGCCGTCAGGTAGTCGACCTCGTCGGTGACCTGACCGTCGACGACCTTGCGGTACGGGGTCTCCACGAAACCGAACGCGTTGACCCGGCCGTAGGAGGCGAGCGAACCGATCAGACCGATGTTCGGGCCTTCGGGTGTCTCGATCGGGCACATGCGGCCGTAGTGGGACGGGTGCACGTCACGGACCTCGAAGCCGGCCCGCTCACGGGAGAGACCACCCGGACCAAGAGCCGACAGACGGCGCTTGTGGGTGAGACCCGACAGCGGGTTGTTCTGGTCCATGAACTGCGACAGCTGGCTGGTGCCGAAGAACTCCTTGATGGAGGCGACGACCGGCCGGATGTTGATCAGGGTCTGCGGCGTGATCGCCTCGACGTCCTGGGTCGTCATGCGCTCGCGGACGACGCGCTCCATACGAGCCAGACCCGTGCGGACCTGGTTCTGGATGAGCTCGCCGACGCTGCGCAGACGACGGTTGCCGAAGTGGTCGATGTCGTCGGTCTCGACGACGATGTTCGTGCCGCTGTCGCCGACCGTCTCGGTCTCGCCCGCGTGCAGCTTCACCAGGTACTTGATCGTCGAGATGATGTCCTCGACGGTCAGGATGCCCGCGTCCAGCGGAGCGTCCGCACCCAGCTTCTTGTTGACCTTGTAGCGGCCGACCTTGGCGAGGTCGTAGCGCTTCGGGTTGAAGTAAAGGTTCTCGAGCAGCGTCTGCGCGGCCTCACGCGTGGGGGGCTCGCCCGGACGCAGCTTGCGGTAGATGTCGAGCAGCGCGTCGTCCTGGCCCTGGGTGTGGTCCTTCTCCAGGGTGGCGCGCATCGACTCGTACTCGCCGAACTCCTCCAGGATCTGCTCGGTCGTCCAGCCGAGAGCCTTGAGGAGGACGGTCACGGACTGCTTGCGCTTGCGGTCGATACGGACACCGACCATGTCGCGCTTGTCGATCTCCATCTCCAGCCAGGCGCCCCGGGACGGGATGATCTTGGCGGAGAAGATGTCCTTGTCGGACGTCTTGTCGATGGAGGAGTCGAAGTAGACACCCGGCGAGCGGACCAGCTGCGACACCACGACACGCTCGGTGCCGTTGATGACGAAGGTGCCCTTGTTCGTCATGAGCGGGAAGTCGCCCATGAAGACCGTCTGGGACTTGATCTCGCCGGTCTCGTTGTTGGTGAACTCAGCCGTCACGAAGAGCGGGGCGGCGTACGTGAAGTCGCGCTCCTTGCACTCGTCGATGCTGTTCTTCGGAGGCTCGAAACGGTGGTCGCGGAACGTCAGCGACATCGACCCGGAGAAGTCCTCGATCGGGGAGATCTCCTCGAAGATCTCCTCCAGACCGGACTTGGTGGGGACGTCCTGACCGGACTCCAGAGCCTCCTCGACCCGACTCTGCCAAGCGGTGTTGCCGAGCAGCCAGTCAAAGCTCTCGGTCTGCAGCGCGAGCAGGTTGGGAACCTCGAGGGGCTCCTTGATCTTTGCAAAGGAGATGCGCAGCGGGGCGGTGCTGGCGCCGTTGTTCATATTCGCGTTCGAGGCAGTGCGCGAGGCGGCCAAGAGGGGGTCCTTCCGAGGGCTCGGACTCACTACGCGCTCCCCGGCCCCTCACCGCCGCACAGCGACAGACCCCTCTGAACTTGGCTTTTCGGCCAGGCCAGAGATGATCCAGTCGTAAGTGCTGAGGCGAGGGCAGACCCCTGGTGACGGGCAGGGGACAGCTAACAGGCAGCGCAAAGGGTCAGTGTAGCCACTTGGCGCACTGATGTCCAGCCCCGATTTTCTGTGACCCTCGTTGTCCTCAACGCCCTTGGCATGCCTGCCCATTCAACGCACGTTGATACTGCCCTCTTCGTCGCCGATCCATGCCTCGGATTCGGACCGTTCTGGCGACGCGTCCTGAGAATTGCGCGCTGCGTGCGGTTCGTCAAGGCCCCCCAGCCCGAACCAGGGCCGTCGGGAGACACGACGAAGATCACCATACCCCTCGCCCACGAGGCCGCAAGGTAACCGTGGCCGCGCCCCCAGGAACGCCGAAGAGCGACCACCCGAATGGATGATCGCTCCTCAGTGCTTACGCGTTACAGCCCTGGGGACTGTGAGAGGTCTTACTTGACCTCGACGGACGCACCGGCGCCCTTGAGGGACTCGGCGGCCTTGTCCGCGGCCTCCTTGTTGACCTTCTCCAGAACCGGCTTCGGCGCACCGTCGACCAGGTCCTTGGCCTCCTTGAGGCCCAGGGAGGTGAGCTCGCGCACGACCTTGATGACCTGGATCTTCTTCTCGCCGGCACCGGTGAGGATGACGTCGAACTCGTCCTTCTCCTCGGCAGCCTCGGCCGGGGCGGCCGGACCGGCCGGGCCGGCAACGGCGACCGCGGCGGCGGCGGTGACGTCGAACTTCTCCTCGAACGCCTTCACGAACTCGGAGAGCTGGATGAGGGTCATCGTCTCGAACTCGGCGAGCAGTTCGTCCTGGGTGAGAGCCACGATGGCTTTCCTTCCACTAATTCGGCTGGTGCCGTGTGTACATGTCTGGCGGGCGTACGTTCGGCCCGCTACGACCGCTTCCTCAGGCGCGGAGCCTCAGGCGGCGGTCATTTCGCGAGCCGAATTACTCGGCACCGCCCTGCTCGTCCTGCTTGGCGCGAAGCGCGTCCACGGTGCGGACGAGCTTCGACGGGAGCGCCTGGAAGACCTGAGCAGCCTGCGTCTGCTTGCCCTTCAGGGCGCCCGCCAGCTTGGCGAGCAGAACCTCGCGGGACTCGAGGTCCGCAAGCTTCTTGATCTCGTCGGCGGACAACGCCTTGCCGTCAAGGACACCGCCCTTGATGACGAGGTTCGGGTTGTCCTTGGCGAAGTCACGAAGACCCTTTGCCGACTCCACCGGGTCACCGGTGACGAAGGCAACCGCCGTCGGACCGTTGAACAGGTCGTCGAGCGTCGTGATCCCGGCCTCGTTGGCCGCAATCTTGGTCAGCGTGTTCTTCACCACGGCGTACTGGGCGTTCTCACCGAGCGAACGGCGCAGCGTCTTGAGCTGCGCCACGGTGAGACCCCGGTACTCGGTCAGCACGGCGGCGTTCGAGCTACGGAACTGCTCCGTGAGCTCGGCTACCGCGGCAGCCTTGTCGGGCCTTGCCATGAGCGTCGGCCTCCTTCCGGGTGATGACGACCGCTCGGAAGGGGCTGGGGAAAACGAAACGCCCCGGCGCAGGCGCACGGGGCGTAGCTCGACCGGATTTCCCCTTGGACAGGGGCGAACCGGGAGCACTTCCACAGTCACCTGCGCGGGTCGTCCGCGGTTCAGCGGATCCTTCGGCCACCGGGCCCTCTCGCGAGCGCACGGCAACGACCAGCGGTCTTTGGCTTCTGTAGGAGAGTACGGGACCGGGCGGCCGTCGAGCAAATCCGCCCGTACGGCTCAGCTCTGGGCGTCCTTCATCATCTCGGCCAGGTCGGCGGTGTCCTTGGCCGGCGGGGCGGTGACCTTCACCGGTTCGTTGATGCCGAGGAAGGTGATCGTCAGGTCCAGCGGGCCCTTGTCGGCGTCGCCGCGCATCCGGAACTGCTTGGTGTGGTTCTCGCCGTCGATCCACATGTCCATGGTGAACGAGTCGAGGCCCATCTTCTCGTACTGATCGAGCCCCTTCTCCCGCTGTTCGCGGACCGTCTTGCTCTCGTCCTTGAGCGCGGCCTTGATGTCGTCGACGGTGACCGTGCCCTTGTAGTGGGTGGTCTTCACGCCGTCGACGGTCTCGGTGCCGACCTTCTTCACGTCCTTGGAGCCGGTGAGGAAGGTGGAGTCGGCGGCCGGGTTCTGGTCGGCCTGGCCGGCGCCCAGCTGGGAGCTGTTCAGCTCCTTGTCGGCCCCGAGCGCGGACATGTCGAACTTGATCCAGCTCTTGCCGTCCATCTCCTTGGCCAGGGAGGCGTTCCCGCCGATGTACATGGCCTTGCCGACGAGACGGATCTCGACCGGGCCCGTGGCGGCCTGGTCCTGGGCGGTCATCTTCATGCTCATGGCCGGCGGCTTCATGCTCATCGCGGCCTCGCCGGTGATCCGGCCCTCCCCCGGAACCTTCCCGGCCATCCTGTAGCGCAGCGAGGTGATGGCCTCGCTGTTCTTCGCGGCCTTGGCGACGGCCGCCGCGGGCGTCATCGCGGGCGACCCGGCGGAGTCGCCCTTCTGACAGCCGACCGCTCCCCCGGCGAGCAGCAGAGCGGCAAGGCCGGTACCGGCCGCTCTACGGCGCGCTGAACCACGTACGGAAGCCCCCATTGATTCCCCCCAAGAAAACATGGCTGATACACAGGTGAGCCGTGATCCTAACTCCAAGGGACTGCAAAGGGCTTCTGAATTCCCCTACGCCCCGGGAGGACCGCCGGACTCAGGAGGCCGAGCCCGCCCCGCCCTGCTTCTTCAGCAGGTCCTTGAAGTCCTCGGTGTCACTCGCGGGTGGCCTGGTCGCCGAGACCTTCACGCCGTAGTCGCTGTAGTACGCGGTCTGGGTGTACTCGCCGGCCGACATCGTGCCCTTCTCGACCTTCTTGACCAGCAGGTCCTTGCCATCGACCCAGATGTCCACGGTCTCGGTGCTGACACCGGCCTGGGTGAGCGCCTTCTTCAGGGCGGCCAGCTGGCTCGCCGGGAGGCTGGCGTTCTTGCGGGCGAAGTCGGCTATGTCCACCGTGCCCGAGTAGTGCGTGGTGTCGACGCCGCGCACTTGCTCGGAGCCGACCTTCTTGACGTCCCCGGAGGCCAGCAGGAGTTTCACCGACTGGTTGGGGGTCGTCTTGCGCATCTGGTCCTTGAGGAGCGCCCCGGAGCCGCCGGCGAGGTTCGCCAGGTCGGCGTACGCGTACCTGATCCAGTGCTTGCCGCCGACCTGCTCGGCGAACTTGGCGCCCATCTTCGCGTAGTAGGCGTCCGGCAGATAGCGGGCCTCCATGGACGTGGTCCCGGTCTGGCGCATCAGTTCGGCGGACGTACCACCGGTGTAGGTGATCGTCACGGTGCCCTGGATACCGTCGCCCCAGTCCAGGGCGCCGTCCGACTTCATGGACAGCTGCGAGCCGATGGTCGTCGCGGACTCGACCCTGGCGGAGTCGGCGCTGTCGGTGGACTTCTCCACGGTGCGCAGGGCCGCGACGGGGCTGATGTGCGTCGCGCCCTTGCCGGAGGCGCTGTGGTCCTTTCCGGAGCCCCCGGAGCCCGAGGAGGTGCAGGCGGCCACCCCCGACAGCGCGGTCGCCACCGCGATCGAGAGGGTCACGCGGCGCACGGTCGTGCTCTTCATTCGTCCCACCCCTATGCGATTGCTGTGCTCGCACGCTAACGCAGAGCACTGACAGTCGTACGGAGAAGTCCGCACGCGAAGAAGACGGGCCCCGCAACCCGTGGGTTGCGGGGCCCGTCTCCGCGTTCGACGCGGCTACCGGGGTGAGCGCTGGGCTCAGACGGCGGCCGGGTCCTCCTCGACGAGGAGGTTGCGGGTGCGGTTCGGGTCGACCGGGATGCCGGGGCCCATGGTGGTGGAGACCGCGGCCTTCTTGATGTAGCGACCCTTGGCGGCGGACGGCTTCAGACGGAGGATCTCCTCCAGCGCGGCGCCGTAGTTCTCCACCAGCTTGTCGTCCTCGAAGGACGTCTTGCCGATGATGAAGTGCAGGTTCGAGTGCTTGTCGACGCGGAACTCGATCTTGCCGCCCTTGATGTCGTTGACGGCCTTCGTCACGTCCGGGGTCACGGTGCCGGTCTTGGGGTTCGGCATGAGACCACGGGGACCGAGCACACGGCCGAGGCGGCCGACCTTGCCCATGAGGTCCGGGGTGGCGACGACGGCGTCGAAGTCCAGGCGGCCCTTCGAGACCTCGTCGATCAGCTCGTCGGCGCCGACGATGTCGGCGCCCGCGGCACGCGCGGCCTCGGCACGGTCACCGGTCGCGAAGACCAGGACCCGGGCGGTCTTACCGGTGCCGTGCGGAAGGTTCACGGTGCCACGGACCATCTGGTCGGCCTTACGCGGGTCGACACCCAGACGGAAGGCGACCTCGACAGTGCCGTCGAACTTGGTCGTGGAGGTCTCCTTGGCGAGACGGACGGCCTCGAGCGGGGCGTACAGCTTCTCCCGGTCGATCTTCTCGTCCGCAGCGCGGAGCGCCTTGCTGCGCTTGCTCACTACTTCTCCTGTGTGTTCTTAGGAGTCGTGGTACGGGCCGAGCCGGCCCTGCCACTTCTTCTGCTTGACGTACGGGGGGGGTGGGACTCAGCCCTCGACCGTGATGCCCATGGAACGGGCGGTGCCGGCGATGATCTTCGCCGCGGCGTCCAGGTCGTTGGCGTTGAGGTCGGGGAGCTTGGTCGTGGCGATCTCACGGACCTGCGCCTGGGTGATCTTGGCGACCTTGGTCTTGTGCGGCTCGCCGGAGCCCTTCTCCACGCCCGCGGCCTTGAGGATCATCTTGGCGGCCGGCGGCGTCTTGGTGACGAAGGTGAAGGAGCGGTCCTCGTAGACCGTGATCTCCACCGGGATCACCCAGCCACGCTGCGACTCGGTCGCGGCGTTGTACGCCTTGCAGAACTCCATGATGTTGACGCCGTGCTGACCCAGCGCGGGGCCGACCGGCGGAGCCGGGTTCGCCGCACCGGCGTTGATCTGGAGCTTGATGAGCCCCGTGACCTTCTTCTTCTTGGGAGGCATTACTCTCCGGGTCCTTTCGATTCGGGTCCTGCCTGCGCGCGAGGACCACCCGAACGCAGGCATACCGCACAACGATAACGGGTATAGAAGCGCGGCCAAAAACCGAGCAGGTCAGGCAGGCTGCGGGCAGCCCACCTGACCTGGTCGGAAGCTCGTTTCGAAGAAGCTAGTTCTTCTGGATCTGGTCGAAGCTCAGCTCGACCGGCGTCTCGCGACCGAAGATCTCGACGAGACCCTTGACCTTCTTGGAGTCGGGGTTGATCTCGTTGATCGTCGCCTGCAGCGTGGCGAACGGGCCGTCGGTGACGGTGACCGAGTCGCCGACCTCGAAGTCCAGCACCTGGACCTCGACCTTGCGCTGCGGGGCGGGCTTGCCCTCGGCCTCGGCGGCCTCGCGGGCGGCCTTCTCCTCGGCCTCCGGGGCGAGCATCTTGACGATCTCGTCCAGGGTCAGCGGGTACGGGTCGTAGGCGTTGCCCACGAAGCCGGTGACGCCGGGGGTGTTGCGTACGACGCCCCAGGACTCGTTGGTGAGGTCCATGCGGACCAGCACATAACCCGGCAGCTTGTTCTGCTTGATCGTCTTGCGGTCGCCGTTCTTGATCTGGACGACCTCTTCCTGTGGCACCTCGGCCTGGAAGATGTAGTCCTCGACGTTCAGCGAGACGGCGCGCTGCTCCAGGTTGGTCTTCACGCGGTTCTCGTAACCGGCGTACGTGTGGATGACGTACCACTCGCCGGGGAGGATGCGCAGCTCCTCGCGCAGGGCCTGGACGGGGTCGACGGGCTCGGCCGGCTCGGCCTCCTCCTCGACAACCTCTTCCTCGGCGTCCGCGACGTCGTCGGCGTCCTCGACGTCCTCGTCCACGACGTGGACGGCGTCCTCCTCGGCGGGCTCGCCGGCCTCGGCGTCGGCAGCCTCGAACTCGTCCAAGTCCTCGTCCGCGCCCTCGACGATGTCGAGCTCGTCGTCGACAGACTCGTCGGGCTCGATGGCGTCGTTCAGGTTCTGCTCAGACACGGTGGCTGCTTCTTCCTGGATACATAGGGGTGGAACATGCGAAAGGGGCGCCGGTAACCGCGGCGCCCTTCGCTCTCGGCTCAGCCGAAGACGTACTTCGCGGCGTGGCTGAGTCCATAGTCAATCACGGTCACCAGGCCGATCATGATGACGACGAAGACAATCACCACGGTCGTGTACGTCGTCAGCTGGTTGCGCGTCGGCCAGACGACCTTGCGAAGCTCGGCGATGACCTGGCGATAGAAAAGTGCAAGCCGCTTGAACGGACCCTTCTTGGCCCGCTTGCCGCCCTTGCGGGCCTTCTTCGTCTCCTGCGCCTCGTCCTGGGCATCAGGCGTGTCGATGGAGCCCACGGCGTCCGCCATTCGTCCTCACCTGTTCCCGGGTCGTGGCCGTGCCGCGCCCGGTCTGAGCCGCACGGCGGTGCATTGCTGTACGTACATGCGCACACATCCTGGCGAAGGTGTGTGTAGCAGGGCCGGAGGGACTTGAACCCCCAACCGCCGGTTTTGGAGACCGGTGCTCTACCAATTGAGCTACGACCCTTTGTGTGTTCCCCAACGTACCGCATCCGACCGGGTGCTCGGTGTGCACCGCTCGCGGCGCGGCTGCTGAAGGCCAACGAGGTGAGAGTGTACGTGGTCCGGAGCCCCTCGTCGAACAGAAAGCGCCCGTAGGGGCCTTGGGGAAGGAAGATCGCCGGGAAACCGACGGAAGATCACCAGGCCATCGTGCGAATCCGGACACGTGTTCAGCCGTCGATCCCCACATGTTCAGTCTGTGAAACCCGCGTGCCGGGCCGGTTTCCGGTCTGAAACGATGGGCCCCATGAGCGCTGCAACCCCTCCCACCGAGCGCCGGGTCTCCGCCCGAGTCGGCGCGATCTCCGAGTCCGCCACCCTCGCCGTGGACGCCAAGGCCAAGGCCCTCAAGGCCGCCGGACGGCCGGTGATCGGCTTCGGCGCCGGTGAGCCGGACTTCCCGACGCCGGACTACATCGTCCAGGCGGCCATCGAGGCCTGCTCGAACCCGAAGTACCACCGCTACACACCGGCCGGAGGTCTGCCAGAGCTGAAGGCCGCGATCGCCGCGAAGACGCTGCGCGACTCCGGCTACGAGGTCGAAGCGGCCCAGGTCCTGGTCACCAACGGTGGCAAGCAGGCCATCTACGAGGCCTTCGCCGCGATCCTCGACCCGGGCGACGAGGTCATCGTCCCGGCGCCGTACTGGACGACGTACCCGGAGTCGATCCGCCTGGCCGGCGGCGTCCCGGTCGACGTCGTCGCGGACGAGACGACCGGCTACCGCGTCAGCGTGGAGCAGCTGGAGGCGGCGCGGACCGAGAACACCAAGGTCCTCCTGTTCGTCTCGCCCTCCAACCCCACCGGTGCCGTCTACACGCGCGAGCAGATCGAGGAGATCGGCCGCTGGGCCCTCGAGAAGGGCTTGTGGGTCCTGACCGACGAGATCTACGAGCACCTGGTGTACGGCGACGCGGAGTTCCACTCGCTTCCGGTGGTCGTACCCGAACTGGCCGACAAGACCATCGTGGTCAACGGTGTCGCGAAGACGTACGCCATGACCGGCTGGCGCGTGGGCTGGGTCATCGGCCCGAAGGACGTGGTCAAGGCCGCGACCAACCTGCAGTCGCACGCCACGTCGAACGTGTCGAACGTGGCACAGGTCGCCGCCCTGGCCGCCGTCTCCGGTGACCTGACGGCCGTCGCCGAGATGCGCGAGGCCTTCGACCGCCGCCGCAAGACGATCGTCCGGATGCTCAACGAGATCGACGGCGTGGTCTGCCCGGAGCCCGAGGGCGCCTTCTACGCGTACCCGTCGGTCAAGGCCCTGGTCGGCAAGGAGATCCGCGGCAAGCGTCCGCAGGACACCGTCGAGCTGGCCGCGCTCATCCTGGAGGAGGCCGAGGTCGCGGTCGTCCCGGGCGAGGCCTTCGGTACGCCGGGCTATCTGCGGCTGTCGTACGCCCTGGGTGACGAGGATCTCGTCGAGGGCGTCAGCCGCATCCAGAAGCTGCTGGCGGAGGCGCGGGACTGAGGTCCTGTCCGGACAGGGGGCACCTACCGGTTTGGTGGGTGCCCTTTCGTTTCTGTGTGCGAGCAAGACCACCAAATCTGTGTACGAGCAAGACCACTAAAGGGGAATCCGCTACCGGGACGGCGGCGACGTACGGCAGGATCCTGGAATGGAGCGTGTACGTGATGTCTCTGAGCTGCCGAAGGCCCATCTCCATCTGCACTTCACCGGGTCGATGCGGCCGGGGACGGTCCTGGAACTGGCCGACAAGTACGGCGTACGACTGCCGGACGCCCTGACCGAGGCGCTGACCAGCGGTGAGCCGCCGAAACTACGGGCGACCGACGAGCGCGGCTGGTTCCGGTTCCAGCGGCTTTACGACGCCGCGCGCTCGTGCCTCAGAGAGCCGGAGGACATCCGGCGGCTGGTGCGGGAGGCCGCGGAGGAGGATGTGCGCGACGGCTCGGGGTGGCTGGAGATCCAGGTCGATCCGACGTCGTACGCGCCTCGGCTGGGCGGTCTGATCCCGGCACTGGAGATCATCCTGGACGCCGTCGAGACGACGTCCCGGGAGACCGGGCTCGGGATGCGGGTGCTGGTCGCCGCGAACCGGATGAAGCACCCGCTGGACGCGCGCACGCTGGCTCGGCTGGCGGTGCGGTACGCGGATCGCGGTGTCGTCGGTTTCGGGCTGTCCAATGACGAACGCCGGGGCATGGCGAGGGACTTCGACCGTGCCTTCCACATCGCGCGGGAGGGCGGGCTGCTGTCGGCGCCGCACGGTGGGGAGCTGACGGGGCCGTCGTCGGTGCGGGACTGTCTGGACGACCTGCATGCCGGGCGGATCGGGCACGGGGTGCGGGCGGCCGAGGATCCGCGGCTGATGAAGCGGCTGGCGGAGCGGGGGGTGACGTGCGAGGTGTGTCCTGCCTCGAACGTCGCTCTGGGTGTGTACGAGAAGCCCGAGGACGTGCCGCTTCGGACCTTGTACGAGGCTGGTGTGCCGATGGCTCTGGGCGCCGACGACCCGCTGCTGTTCGGCTCGCGGCTCGCCGCCCAGTACGAGATCGCGCGCCGCCATCACGGCTTCACGGACGAGGAGTTGGCGGAGCTGGCTCGGCAGTCGGTGCGGGGGTCGGCGGCGCCGGAGGACGTCAGGGCGAAGCTGCTGGCGGGCGTCGACGCGTGGCTGGCTGGGCCGGGTGTCTGACGCGGGCGGGGGGCTCGCACGCCTTGAGGCAAGCCTTCTTCACAGGCTGACGCCCACCGTCACCGGTTCGTTGACCAGGGTGATGCCGAAGGCCTCGTGGACGCCTGCGACGACCTCGCGGGCGAGGGTGAGGAGGTCCTCTGTGGTGGCGTTGCCCCTGTTGGTGAGGGCGAGGGTGTGCTTGGTGGAGATGCGGGCCGGGCCGGTGCCGTAGCCCTTGGTGAAGCCCGCCTTGTCGATCAGCCAGGCCGCGGAGGTCTTGGTGTGGCCGTCGGCCGCGGGGTAGGCGGGGGGTTCCGCGTCGGGGCCGAGTCGCTGCTTCACGCGCGCGTGGAACGCGGTGAACTCGGCGTCCGTGAGGATCGGGTTGGTGAAGAAGGAGCCGGCCGACCAGGTGTCGTGGTCCTCGGGGTCGAGGACCATGCCCTTGCCGGAGCGGAGCTTGAGGACGGTCTCGCGGGCGGCGACGAGGGGGACTCGGTCGCCGGGTTCCACGCCGAGGGCTCGGGCGGTTTCGGCGTACTTGACGGGGGCGGAGAGGCCGGCGGCGTCCTCGAGTGCGAAGCGGACGCGGAGGACGACGTAGCGGTCGGGGGTGGCCTTGAAGCGGCTGTGGCGGTACGAGAACGCGCAGTCGGTGTTCGGGATGGTGACCGTCTGGTGGGTGGTGCGGTCGTACGCGATCACCTCGGTGATCGTCGAGGAGACCTCCTGGCCGTACGCGCCCACGTTCTGGATGGGGGTCGCGCCTGCGGAGCCGGGGATGCCGGCGAGGCATTCGATGCCGGCGAGGCCTGCTTCCACGGTGCGGGCGACGGCGTCGGTCCAGACCTCGCCGGCGGCGAGTTCGAGGTGGGTGCCGTCGAGTTCGAAGCCCTTGGTGGCGATGACGAGGGCGGTGCCGGCGAAGCCCTTGTCTCCGATGACCAGGTTCGACCCACCGCCGATCAGCAGGAGCGGGGTCCCGTTGTCGTCGGCCTCACGGACGGCGGCGATCACCTCGGCGTCGGTGACGGCGGTGACGAGGCGGGTGGCGGGGCCGCCCAGTCGGAAGGTGGTCAGCGGGGCGAGGGGGGCGTCGTGTCGTTCCTGCACGGGCACAAGGGTACGAGACGGTGGGTGGATGCCTGCGGCGCAGCCGCGGGTTGGGTGGGGGTGCGCGTAGCGCCTGCGGTGGGTTGTGGGTCGGGGCCGGGGCGGGGGGTGTCCGTCCTCGGTCGGGCGGTGCTGTGTCTTTTTGAGGTGCGCGGTGATGGACGCCCGCCGC
>NZ_JBSFHA010000080.1:0-52587 GCF_053596855.1 Streptomyces sp. NPDC001617 | reverse complement strand
CCCCGCGCTTGCGAGGGGCCTTCATCGTGTCGTGCGCCGCCAGGGACTCGAACCCCGGACCCGCTGATTAAGAGTCAGCTGCTCTAACCAACTGAGCTAGCGGCGCCTGCTGACGTCGTAGACCTTAGCATCCTGATCGGCGGACGACGAAATCGATATCCGTACGGCCGCCCGTGCTGCCCTTACCGCAGCCCAGAGCACGATTTCCGGGCCCGGTAGCCAGGGGTCACGGGTGTCCGGGGCGACCAGCCAGCGCGAGTCGCCGGAGGCCGGCGGGGTGGCGGAGAGCAGGGCCGGGACGGTGACCGCGTCGCCTACGCCGTGACACAGGAGCGGCGGGATCGCGCCCGTACGGCCGAACTCCTCCCATGCCAGCAGTGAGGGCAGTCGCTGGGCCGTACCCGGCGCGGCGAACAGCATCATCCGGCCCCGGAACGTGGCCACCGGACCCGAGCCCGGTCCCTCGACCCACAGGCGGTCGACCATCCGGCGCCCGAAGACCGCGGGCACGCTGACGACGTCGAAGGCGGAACCGCAGGGCAGTACGACCGGGGCGTCGGGGCGCTCCTGCCAGAGGGCGAGCGTGCTGCGCGGATACGTTCCCGCCGAGGCGAGCCAGGCGGCTCCGTCCGGGGTGATGAGATCGCTGCTCATGGCAGCTACATCTACCGGCTGTGAACGGGCCGTTTCCGAGGGTTGCCGAAAGTCGGGACAACAGGGGGCGAGGCCGGGTATCTTGCCCACCTGGCATATGCCAAACCGAAGATGTGTGTGTTCACACCGGGTCCGCGGACCCCAGTTCGCCCTCGGCGCCCCGCATCAGGTCGCGCCCGAACTCGACCATCTTCTTGGCGTAGTCCTCGGTCCACTCGGCCCGCTCCGCGATGTCCGCCGGAGTCAGCCGGTCGAACCGCCGCGGGTCCGCGAGCTGCGCGGCCGCCATCGCCTGGAACTCCACCGCCCGGTCGGCCGCCGCGCGAAAAGCGTGCGTCAGCTCCGTGGCCCGGGCCAGCAGCGCCCGTGGATCGTCGATCGACTCCAGGTCGAAGAAGTGCTCCGGATCCGAGGCCACCTCCGCGGGCTCGAAGAGCAGGGGCGCGGGGCGCAGCCGCGGTTCGTTCCGACGCGGCGTCTGCTCCGCCATGTCTTCTCCTCCTCGTACGTCACGGACGACCCGTACGGCGTGCGGGCCACCGTCCATTGTCTCGCGGCTGTGCAAGAGGGCGGGGTGCCTCCGGCGGTATCAAGGTGCAGCGGGCACGCGATGTTCCCAGGCACGCGATGTTCCCGGGTCCGCGATGGCACGTGGTCGGCGAGTGGGCAGGCCGCTCACGGTCTCCAGCTCACCCTGTGTTCCGCCAGCCTGGCCAGCACCGCGTGATTCGCCTCCCAGCCGTCCGGAAACTTCACCAGCGTCCCCAGCTGGACCGGCTCCGTCGACGGATAGTCGTCCAGTAGGTCGCTCACGCCCGCGCGGCACACGACGATGCAGGCGTGCCGGTGGCGGGAGGCCAGGACGCAGAGGCGCCCGGTCTCCAGGTGGAAGGCGGTGGCGTCGGGGCGGCCGGAGAGGGGGTGGAGGACGACCGTGACGTCGTACTCGCGGCCCTGGAGACGGTTCGCCGTGTCGACGGTGACGTCCGTGACGCCCAGCTCGGCCAGTGCCGCCCGTACCGCCGCCGCCTGGTCGCGGTGGGCCGTGCCGACGGCGATGCGGTCGGCGGTGAGGGGCGAGGGCGCCGGAGAGCGTTCCGACGTGGCCGCGCCCTCCCGGTCCAGCAGGCGTCGTACGACCGTCGCCACCGCCCGTACCGCCTCCGGGTCGGTGCGGGGCGTGTGCCGGGCGGGCAGCTCCAGCAGGCCCCAGCCCGACTCGGCCGCCGCGTCGATCACCCGGTCGGGACCGGAACCGTCCGAGGGGACGGCGAAGGCGAGGGCGCGGTCGCCGTGGTCCGTGCCGCTGCGGAACGGGGTGTACGGGTAGAACGCGTCGGAGACCAGGGGCGCGGCGGACGCCGGGAGGCGCCAGGAGACCGGGAGCCGATGCTGCGGCAGTTCGGGGTTGTGGGCCAGAAGGGTGGTGACGGCGGAGCCGGAGGGGTCGTACGACAGGCCCGCCCACTGTTCGCTGCCGACGATGGCGAAGGGGTCGAGCTGGCCGGGGTCGCCGACGAACAGCGCCCGCTCGAACAGGCCGGCGACGGCGAGGAGGGAGTCCGAGCGCATCTGGTACGCCTCGTCGACGATCGCGTGCCGCCACGGTTCGTCGACCTTCACATGCGCCCACTTGGCGGCGGTGGAGATGACGACCGGGAGGCCGGTCAGGTCGCCCGCCTTCGCCGACTTGCGGACGTTCGGCAGGTCGTCGAGCGCCTTGTCGTACGCGTCGGCGTCGCTGCTGTGCAGCCGGCCCACCGGCAGGTCGGGGTTCTTCTCGGCGAGGCGCAGGACGAGGTCGTCCACCTGGGCGTTCGTCTGGGCGACGACCATCAACGGGCGCCCTGCGTCGGCCAGTTCGAGGGCCGCGCGCACGACGAGCGTCGACTTGCCGGCGCCGGGCGGGGAGTCCACGACCACGCCTCGGTGGGTGCCGTGCAGGGTGTCACGCAGGATCGCGTCGGTGGCCCGGTCGGCGGCCGTACCGGGGTCGAGAACACCCTGGTCGAAAACGGTCGTCACAGCACGTCCTCCGCGGTCATCGGATCGGCGGTCTCCGGCGCGGCCTCACCGGGCGGCCCGCCGTGCGTCCACGGGGTCTCCTCCGGGTCGGGCAGCTTGGGACCGCCCCGCTGCTCGTGCTCGAAGAGGGTGAAGCAGAGCCGGTCGCCCTTCTCGGGCACGGAACCGGCCTCCGGCTCCTTGCCGCGGCCCATCTTGTCGAGGACGCGGAGCACCACCAGCGCGCCGCCGTCGGGGGAGTCCTCGTAGCCCACGAACTCGGTGGTCTGCGGCTTGCCGCCCAGCGAGCGGTACGCCTTCGCGCGTTCGCCGAGATGCGGCCGGTCGTCGGTGCGCACGGTGACCAGCGGGCGCGGGCTGGGGCGCTTGCTCTCGCTGTACGCCATCACGACATCCGTGACCTCGCCCGCGAACGCCTCCCCGGACAGTCGCCGCCCGGCCATCACCAGCGGGTCGTCGAGGGCCTCCTGCGCCTCCAGGCGGGCCTGTTCGCGCTCGCGCGAGGCCAGCTTGTTCGCCGCGGTCACCGCGTCGTCGCGGCGCGGCTGCGGGGGCTCGCCGGCGCAGACGCGGTCGCGGTGCGCGGTGAACGACCAGCGGTCGCGGGTCCACCGCTCCTCGACGTGCGCGCCGACGGGCAGGGCGCGGACGAGGTCGAGGCCCTGCCAGACCTTCTCCCAGGTGGGCAGGGTGCGGCTGAGCACCAGGTCGCGGATCTGCCGCTCGGCGGCGGTGAGTTCACCGAGCCGGTCGTCGGCCTCCAGGCCGTCCTCGGCGGCGGCGAGGGCGGTACGCGCGCGGTCGTAGCGCTCGATGGCCGGGGCGAGGAGCTTGTTGTCGAAGGCCGGGTCGGTGGCGGGTCCCGCGGGCGGGCAGAGCAGCTGGCCCTCGGGGTCGCGGGCGAGCTCGGCCCGCAGCGCCGCCTCCGCGCCCGTGCTCCCCTCCGGCGGGGCGATCCAGGCCAGCAGGGCGCCCAGGTGCTGGTCCTCCAGGGTGGACTGGCCGGTGGCCCAGTGCCGGGACAGGACGTCGGTCATGGCGAGCAGCAGGGCGGAGCCGGGGACGCGGGCACGCTCGCCGAAGTGGGTCAGCCAGCGGCCGAGGAGCGGCACACGCGGGGGCGCGGGATGCGGGGTCTCCGGGTCCTGCTCCGCCGTACGCCTGAAGCGCATGGAGCGGCCGAGGAGCCGGACGAAATCGGCGCCCGCGCGGGAGGGCACGATCAACTGCGGGGCGTCCGCGCACAGTTCGACCTCGACCTTGACCCGCTTGCCGGTCTCCGGATCGGTCTCGTTGCGCTCGGCGGCCTCCACGTCCTCCGCGTATGCGTCGATGTACGGCAGGACGACGTCGGCCAGCTCGGCCAGGAACGCGAACCGCAGGTCGCGGTCGCGCGGCTGCGGTACGACGAGGAGGCGCGGCGCGTCCCGGTCGGTACCGACCAGCGCGCCGAGCGGGGCTCCGGCCTCACCGGCGGTGGTGAGCGGCACGAGGACCAGGGGGCGGTCGGCGAGGTGCCGGTGCCGGACGGTGGCGGCGGGCTGGGCGCGGCCGGTGGTGACGGCTTCGAGGCGGGCGAGGGTGGCGATCAGCGACATGGGGTGACCTCCATGGGCGACCCGGTGCGTGGGTCACCTGCGGCGGAGCGCGTGAGCTCGGTCATCCGGCCGCACCGCCCGCCGCCACGGCCCCGAGCGCCTCCGCCCGCAGCTCTGCCGCGCGCCTGAGCGCCATCACCGCCGGGTCCTCCGGATCACCGGCCTCCCCTCGCGCCGCCGCCAGGACCTCCTCCACCGTCGTCAGGCCGCCCAGTTCGGCGCGGACCGAGCGGCCCAGGGACGTCACCGCGCCGGACTCGCGGGAGCGGTCGCGGCAGTGGAAGGCCAGCTCGCAGGCGGACAGGCACTCGGGGGCGTACGCCGCCGGGACCGACTCGACCGCGGACGTCAGGTCGGCCGCGGACAGGTCGGGGGAGAAGCAGGTGCCCTCGGGGAGGGTGTCGGCGATGTCCTCGACGCGGGTGAGGCGCGCCAGTTGGCGGTCGGTGACGGCGCGCTGCTTGCGGACGTCGACGGCCGAGGCGGTGGGGAGGTTGGAGAAGTCCTTGGGGCAGACGAGAAGGACGCGGTGGCGCACCTTCGGCACCGGGCCGGCGCGCCCCTGCGGCTCCGCGCCCAGGCGGGCCGCCACCTCCTCCAGGGCCAGCACGTACACCGCGGCCTGGCGGGCCGCCGCGCCGACCTTCGCCGGGTCCGCCGAACCGTCCAGCATCGGGAAGGACTTGATCTCCACGATCGTCCAGCTGCCGTCCGGGTGGACGACCACGGCGTCCGGCTCCAGGAAGGCGGGGGAGCCGGCCACGTCGAGGGCGAGCATGGGGTGGTCGAGGAGCGTCCAGGTGCCCGGGGCGGCGGTCGCCTCGCGGAGGGCGAGGGCCGTGCGGGCCGTACGGCCCTCGGGGCCGATCGCCGTGAGGTCGGGCACGTGCGCGTCGACGGGCGGCTCGGCGTGGCGGTCCAGCTTCTCGTGCACCAGCCGCAGCAGCTCCGCGCCGCCGTCCGCCTTGACCTTCGCCTCGAAGGCGTTGCCCCGCGTCAGCGCGAACTGCGACTGCCCGAAGGCCGACGGGGCGCCCAGCGCGCTCGCCAGCGCCGCCTTGTTCACCCCGGCGCCGTCCAGGATCGCGCGCCTCTTGCAGCCCGGGTTGGCGGCGAGGGCGGCCAGGGCGCGCGCGTCCAGCGCCTTGGCCGGTACCTCGGGACCGCGCAGCTCAGCGAGCCGCTGCCGCAGCGCCTTCCCCCGCGTCCGTGGGGGAGGCACCGGGCTCGACCCTCGATCCGGACCCGGCCCGGGACTCGCGCTGCCGTGGAAATCGCTCACCCGCGGAAGTCTGGCATCCGCCACTGACAATTGAGGAACCTGCGACCTGAGAGCGCCCTGAGTCGAGCGGCAACTGCTCCCTGATCCGGTCCGCGCCCCGCATCACGTACGGCGTCAGGAACAGCCCGACGCCCATCACGGCCGCACCCGCCACCGCGTCGAGGAAGTAGTGGTTCGCGGTGCCCATGACCACGATCGTCGTCAGCAGCGGGTAGGCCACGGCGGCGACCTTCGTCGTACGCGTCCTGCCGTACCGCCACAGCATGACCCCGCACCACAGAGCCCAGCCCACATGCAGGCTCGGCATGGCCGCGTACTGGTTGGTCATGCCCCCGAGACCGCGCGGGGCACTGGCCTCGCCGCCCCACCAGCCGTACGAGCTGTACTGGGCCATCGTGTCCACGAAGCCGTGGCTCGCGTCGAGGAGGCGGGGCGGACAGGTGGGCAGCAGGGTGAAGCCGATCAGGCCGAAGAAGGTCGACGTCATCAGCCAGGTGCGGGCCGCGCGGTAGTGCACGGCACGCGACCGGAACAGCCAGACCAGGATCGCGGGCGTGACCAGGTAGTGCAGCGACGCGTACCAGAAGTCGGCGGGCACGCCGAGCCACGTCTCGCGCGTGAAGAGGCGGTTGAGCGGGTGCTCGGCGTTGAGGTGCAGGAACTTCTCGATGCGGAGGATGTCCAGGCCGTGGTCGACGGCACCGGCGGTGTTGCCGCGGGCGAGGAGCCGGCCGGCCGAGTAGCAGGCGTACACCAGCAGGATCAGCGGCAGCTCCGTCCACCAGCGCAGACGCACGCGCGGGGCCGCTGCCTCGATGCCCGGTGTGGTCTCGGTCTTCGGCATCCGATCGCTCCCCCTTCATTCCCGCGCGGCGCCCGGTGGTCGGGTCGTGCCACTTTACGGCGTACACGCAGGGCCCCTGCCGGGCGCCCCCGGTCCCCAAAGACGCAGAGATCGGCCGTCGGGTTGCCCTGGGCGGGCCTCAGCACAGGGTGCGCGATGATGGAGGGGTTCCGCCTGCGATTTCCTCCGCCGACGATTCCTCCGGAAAGGTTTCTCCGCTCATGGCACCGCGCATCCTGCTGGCCCGGCACGGACAGACCGAGTGGTCACTGTCCGGCAAGCACACCGGCAGGACCGACGTGCCGCTCCTGGAGGAGGGCCGCCGGGGCGCGAAGCTGCTGGGCGAGCGGCTGCACCGGGCGCCGTTCGAGGGGCTGCCGGATGTCGAGGTGCGGACCAGTCCGCTGGCACGCGCGCGTGAGACGTGCGAGCTGGCCGGGTTCGGGGAGCGGGCTGCCTCCTGGGACACGCTGATGGAGTGGGACTACGGGGTGTACGAGGGCATGACGCCGGACGAGATCCAGGCGATGCGGCCCGGATGGCTCATCTGGCGTGACGGGGTCCCGGAGGGCGAGTCCCTCGCCGACGTGACCGCGCGGGCCGACGAGGTGGTGGCCTGGGCGCGGGAGACCGACCGGGACGTGCTGGTGTTCGCCCATGGGCACATCCTGCGGTCGATCGGGGCGCGTTGGATGGGTCTGCCGATCGATTTCGCGGCACGGATCAGGTTGAATCCGACGTCGCTCTCGGTACTGGGGTGGGCCTACGGGGAACCGGCGATCGAGAGCTGGAACGACCTGGGGCACTTGGTCTAGCGACTGTCCCCGCTTGGCCCAGCGACTGTCCCGGTCGCCGCCACGCGCGCGTGGCTCACGCCGTCACGTACCCGCGCGTGGCTCACGCCGTCACGTACCCGCGCGTGGCTCACGCCGTCACGTACCCGCGCGTGGCTCACGCCGTCACGTACCCGCGCGTGGCTCACGCCGTGCGCGGCAAGGAAGCGTGCCGCTCCAGGAACCCCGAGACGCCCGTCGCCCGCCGGTGCGGCAGCAGTACCCTCGCCGTCCCCGCCAGCATCGTCTGGATACGGGACGACTGGACCTGGTCCAGGAGGTCCAGGACGCGCATCCCGGCCGTCGCCGCCTCGTCCGGACGGCCGCCTCGGGCCAGGTCGTCCGAGAGTTCCGCCGTGTACAGGGCGATGTTGCGGCTGAAGTGCGGGTCCTGGAGGTGGGCCGCCTGTCGCGCGTGCCGGGCCGCGCGCAGCCAGTCGCCCAGCGTCGACCAGCACTGCGCCTCCAGGCCCTCCAGTTCGGCCTCTCCGTAGAAGCTCATCCACTCGGGGTCGGCGTCCGAGGGGCCTCGCTCGTAGAGGGCCTGCGCGCGGGCGAGTGTCTGCTCGACGCCGGCCCGGTCGGCGAGCCCCGCCCAGCCGCCCGCCTCGCGCAGCGCGAGCAGGGACATCAGGCGGGCGGAGCCCAGGGGGCGCGCGACGCGTTGCGCGGCCTGCGCCGCCCGGACCGCCTCCCGCGGCCGCCCGGCGTCGCGCGCGAGGAACGCCATGTTGCAGAAGGCGTGTGCCTCCAGGGCGTCGTCCCCGGTCATCCGGGCGGTCGCGAGCGCCTCCGCGTAGTGCGAGCGGGCATCGTCGAAGCGGCCGGAGTCGTGCGCCAACCAGCCCACCGAGATGGCCAGTTCGCCGGCGCCCGAGTGGAGTCTGTCCGCGGTCGTCTGCCGGGTCGCGCCGGCGTCCAGCAGCGCGTAGGCGGCGCGCAACGGCGCCGACGCGCGCCGGTAGAGCCCGTCCGCGCCGTGCCGGTCGTCGAGCAGCCGGATTCTGCGTACGGCGTCTTCGAGCGCGTACGCGTCACTCGTCCCCGGCCGACGGACGGCGCGTCCCGCCGCCGCGGCGTCGAAGGCGAGCCCGATGGGGCCCAGCGAGGCGGCGGCCACGGTGGCGCCCCCGCCGGTCATGAATGCGCGACGCAGCACGTCGCTCTCCTCGTAGTTGTCGTACGTCGGGTGGTTCTCGTGGTGCTCGTGGTCCTGCGTGGCAATTGGCTCGTACGGCTCCCCCCGCTCATACGGCTCGTACGCCCCCGGCGTCTCATCGGGCGTGTGTGCCCGGCTCGTTGAGTGCGCGGGGGGCGCGTCGTCGGCCGCGTGCGCCCTGCGTCCGCGTACGGATGCGCGGGGCGCGAAGCCCAGGTCGGTGAGCGTGCGGCCGGGGAACATGTGCAGGAACACCCGTTCGTACGCGTAGTTGGGGCAGCGGATCTCGCCCGCCTCCACCCGGCCCACATAGCGCGCGTCGCAGCTGACCCGCTCCCCGATCTCGCGCGCCGCCCGGCGTACCGCCGCGGCGAACTCGGCCGGCGAGCGCCTGCCGCGCAACTGCCGGAAGGCGAGGTTGGGTCGGGGTGGCGGGGCGGGCATGGGCTGGGACGAGGTCACCTTTGACGACGCCATGGCCGGGTCCTCTCGTGCGAACCGTCGAACCATGCCGGAATTGAGGTGAGTTGTTCGTGTGACACCCTGTTTCCGGCGGGCAAGAACGTACCCGCTGTACCGGACCCGCCACGCAGGGTTTGGCTACAAACCGGATATCTCATCCAGGATCTGCCATGAACTGCCATCCTTTGTGGCTGACTTCCGCCGTAGCCGTTGACACGCGCCTGCGTTGAACCTTGCGGACCGGGAGCCGCCCGACTCCCGACCCGCTTCGTTCAAGGAGGGGTTCCGTGGTGGAGGCCGGGATGGAGACGACGATGCCAGTGACGACGATGGGGCACCCGCCGACCCCGGAGCGCAGCGCGCCGCCTGTTCCCGAGGGTGCCTGCGACCTCGTCACCGTGCCGGCCCGCCAGGGGCTGGAGGCCGTCGACATCCTGCGCCGCGGTGCGGGCGACGCGGTGGGGCCCGTACTGCACGACGACGGCTGCGACACCCTCGGCTTCGTGGTGCCGCCCGGCACGGCCGCCGCGTGGGACGTCCCCGGCAGCACCTGTACGGAGACCGACGGGCGCGGGCTGAGCCTGAACCCCGAGCCGCCCGTCGAGGGCTCCGACTGGCTGCTCCCGCCCGGTGAGGCGGACCTCGCGACCGACCCCGCGGTGCTGCGGCTGGCCCTCGGCGAGGCGGCGCGGCTGATCGAGGCGGCGGACAACTGCTGCTGACGGCTGCCGCCGACCCTCCCCAGCGCAGGCGGCCCCGCTCGCGGCCGCCGATAATGGACCTATGGGAAAGTCCAGGAACCCCCGGCGTGGCAGTGCCGGCGCCGAACCCGTCGTCGAGGCCGTCGACGGTGGGCTCGCCGAGCTCATACCCGACCGGGACCGGGCGCGGGCCTGGACGCTGCTGATCGACGGGGCGCCGCAGTCGCACGTCGATCTGGACGACCCCTCCTACCTCTCCTTCGAGTACCAGCGGCGGCTCGGGCATGTGATCGACCTCGCCGCACCGCCCGGCAAGCCCGTGCACGCCGTGCACCTCGGCGGGGGCGCCCTCACTCTCGCCCGTTACGTCGCCGCCACCCGCCCCCGCTCCACCCAGCAGGTCGTCGAGCGCGACGCGGCTCTCGTCCAACTGGTGCGCAGACAGCTGCCGTTGGACCAGAACGCCCGCATCAGGGTGCGTGCCGTGGACGCCCGCGAAGGGCTCGCCAAGGTCCTCGACGGCTGGGCCGACCTGGTCATCGCGGACGTGTTCAGCGGGGCCAGAACCCCCGCCCACCTCACCTCGACCGAGTTCCTCGACGAGGTCCGCCGGACCCTCCGCCCCGGTGGCGTCTACGCCGCCAACCTCGCCGACGGTCCGCCGCTGGCCCACCTCCGCGGCCAGATCGCCACCGCCGCCGCCCGCTTCCCCGAACTCGCCCTGGTCGCCGACCCGACCGTGCTGCGCGGCAAACGGTTCGGCAACGCGGTCCTCGTCGCCTCCGACGCCCCGCTGCCGGTCGCGGAACTCACCCGCAGGGCGGCGAGCGATCCGCACCCCGGCCGCGTCGAACACGGCCGCGCGCTGGTCGACTTCACCGGTGGGGCCGCGCCGGTCACGGACGAGGCGGCGGTCGCCTCCCCGGCGCCGCCGCCCTCGGTGTTCCGCTAGAGCGGCGGGTCCGTAAGACCGACCCGGGTCGGTTCAGAAGTCCAACCCCCGTGACAGCAGTGGCAGATGACGCTCGTGCAGCCCCGCCAGGTCCTCCTTCCCGTCGCCTTCCACCCAGTGCCGTACCAGCGCGTGAACACGGCGATGATGGCGGCGGCCGCGCACCTCACCTCCAGGTCGGTCGGGTCCCGGCCGGTGCGGCCCGCGATGACCTCGGCCATGGCCCGCTCGCTGCGCTCCTGCTCGGCGACGTTGCGGGCCCGCAGGGCCGGGTCGTTGAAGGTGAGCCGGGTGCGCAGGAGCAGTGCTTCGCGGTCCTGCTGGAGCATCGCGTCTCGCGGCCGCTAGTAGTTGCCCACCTCCACATGGGGCGGCCCGTCGTGCCAGGTGCAGATCACCGAGACCTTGTCCGTGCCGGACGTGAACTCCACCCGGATCCAGGTGTCCGTCTTCCACGTCTGCATCGACCAGCCGGTCGCCGGGGTCGCCATCACGAGCGACGCCGAGGTCTCGCCGAGGTCGAAGACCGCCCGCCCGCCGTCGGTGTCATAGCTCTTGACCTGGCCGGAGGCGGTGGGGGAGGTGGACGGGGTGGGGGTCTTCGCCGGTGTCCTCGACGCCGTGGGCGTGCGTGTCGGGGACGGCTTGCCCGTCGGGGCCTTCGACGGGGAGGGCCGTGACGTCGACGACGCCAGCGGCTTCGACTCCTGCGTGGTCGCGTCGGCCGCCGTGATCGGCAGGGCGCGCGGCGGGTCATAGGCCGTGCCCGCCATCACCGTGTGGACACCCCACCACGACAGCGTGACCGCCGCGCCCGTGGCGAGCGACCAAGCCAGCATGTGTACGAGTCCTCTGCGCATCGCGGGCCATACTGCCTCACGCGTCCCACGGGCCGCACTCGGTCGGGAGTTATCCACAGGCTCGGATACGACCCGCCCGCATGGCGTACGGTGCCGCGCATGGCAAGTGTGCTCGTGGTCGAGGACGACCAGTTCGTACGCTCGGCGCTGATCCGGCACCTGACCGATGCCACGCACACCGTGCGCAGTGTCGGGACGGCGCTGGAGGCGCTGCGCGAGGTCGCCCATTTCCGCTTCGACGTGGTCATCCTCGACCTCGGACTGCCCGACCTGGACGGGTCCGAGGCGCTGAAGATGCTGCGCGGGATCACCGACGTACCGGTGATCATCGCCACCGCGCGGGACGACGAGACGGAGATCGTCCGGCTGTTGAACGCGGGTGCGGACGACTACCTCACCAAGCCCTTCTCGGTCGAGCACCTGTCGGCCCGGATGGCCGCGGTGCTACGACGGGCGCGTACCGTCCCGGGGGACGCTCCGCCCTCTTCCGTCCTGCGCGTCGGCGGACTGACCGTCGATCCCCTGCGCCGCCAGGCCGAACTGGACGGCATGCGGCTCGACCTCACCCGCCGCGAGTTCGATCTGCTCGCCTTCCTCGCCGGGCGCCCGGGTGTCGTCGTGCCGCGCAAGGAACTTCTCGCGGAGGTGTGGCAGCAGTCCTACGGCGACGACCAGACCATCGACGTCCATCTGTCCTGGCTGCGGCGGAAGTTGGGTGAGACGGCCGCGCGGCCGCGCTATCTGCACACCCTGCGGGGCGTCGGTGTGAAGCTGGAGCCGCCGAGCGCATCGGAGCCGCCGCGATGAGATGGGCACTGGTCAAGGTCTGTCTGGCGGTCACCGCCATGGTCGTGGTCGCCTTCGCCGTGCCGCTCGGACTGGTCATCAAGGAGATGGCCCGGGACCGCGCCTTCTCGAACGCCGAGCGACAGGCCGCCGCGGTCGCCCCGGCGCTGTCCATCACCACCGAGCGCGACCAGCTGGAGCGGGTCGTCGCCTCGGCCGGCTCGGACTCCGGGATGGCCGTGCACATACCGGCGGCGGGGACTCAGGCGGCCGTCGACATCGGCAGGCAGCGCGCCGCCGACCAGGACATCGCGACCGTGCGCAAGCTGGGCCGCGCCTCCACGACGGAGGTCTCCGGCGGCTCCACCCTGCTCTCGCCGGTGGCGCTCAGCTCCGGCGCGATCGCGGTCGTCGAGGTGTTCGTGCCCGAGGCCGAGGTCACCAACGGGGTCGGCACGGCCTGGGCGGTGCTCGCGGGGGTCGGCGTCGCGCTGATCGTCGGGTCCGTCGCGGTCGCCGACCGGCTGGGCGTGCGGATGGTGCAGCCCGCCCAGCGGCTGGTCGAGGGCGCGCACGAGCTGGGGGAGGGGAAGCTGGGGTCGAGGGTGCCGGAGGAAGGGCCGACCGAACTGCGGCTGGCCGCCGTCGCGTTCAACTCCATGGCCGACCAGGTCGTACAACTGCTCGCCAACGAGCGGGAGTTGGCGGCTGACCTGTCGCACCGGCTGCGTACGCCGCTGACTGTGCTGCGGCTCAACGCGGCCTCGCTCGGGGACGGCCCCGCCGCCGACCAGACCCGGGCCGCCGTCGCCCAGCTGGAGCGCGAGGTCGACACCATCATCCGCACCGCCCGGGACGCCAAGCCGCAGACCGCGGCCGCCGGGCCCGGCGCCGGGTGCGACGCGGCCGAGGTGGTGCGCGAGCGGATGGGGTTCTGGTCGGCGCTCGCCGAGGACGAGGGCCGCAAGTGGCGGGTGGCCGGGGCCGACCGGCCGGTGCGCATACCCGTGGCCCGGGCCGACCTCGCGGCCGCGCTGGACGCGCTGCTCGGCAACGTCTTCCGGCACACCGCCGAGGGCACCGCCTTCGCCGTCGACCTGCACAACGGCGAGGACGCCGTGATCGTGCTCGTGTCCGACGCCGGGCCCGGCATAACCGACCCGGAGGCGGCGATGGCGCGCGGCCGGGGGTCGGGCAGCGACGGCTCGACGGGCCTCGGACTGGACATCGTCCGCCGCCTCGCCGAGTCGACCGGCGGTGACGTACGGATCGGGTCGTCCGTGCTGGGCGGGACCGAGGTGCGGATCTGGATCCAGCTGGACGGGCGGGGGCGGACACCGGGCGGGCGGGGGCACCGGTCGGTACGGCGTCGTCGGCGGGGCACGGCAGGTGTGCGCTGAGCCTCGGCCGGGGCGGATTGGTCTCTACCTTTAACCGTCCCCGATCCCTTCCTTAAGCGCACCCTAAGATCCTCAACTGCCGCCCGGATCAGGCGCTTTGCCCGTTTCGGGATCGCTAGCGTGCTGCCGCACCCCACCCCCGGACAGTTGAGGCAGGCACGCGCATGAGCACGCACCGGCGCAAGGTCAGTGGCAGAAACAAGGCGATCGGCGGCACGGTCGCCGCGGCCGTGGTCGGTGGTGGCGCGATCCTGCTCACCGGCACCGCACACGCGGCCGGCGTCGGGGCCGCGTACACCAAGACCAGTGACTGGTCGACGGGTTACACCGCCCAGTACGTCGTCACGAACAACAGCGGCGGGACCGAGAAGGACTGGAAGCTGCAGTTCGACCTGCCGTCCGGCGCCAAGCTCAGCTCCCTCTGGAACGCCGAATCGAGCGTGAGCGGACAGCACGTCACGGTGACGCCGCCCAAGTGGGACACGGACGGACTGGCAGCCGACGAGTCGATCACCGTGGGCTTCGTGGTCCACGGCACCGGCGACCCGACCGGCTGTCTCATCGACGGCGCCACCTGTTCCGCCGACGCCACGGCCACACCCGAACCGAGTGGCCGCCCGACGGAATCCGCGACGCCGACGGCGACCCCGACAGCGACCCCGACGGCATCGGCCAGTGCCACTCCGACCGCCACCGCCACCGCGTCCCCCTCGACCTCGGCGAGCACCGGCACCGGCACGACCACCGGCGCCGGCTTCGCCCCGTACGTCGACACCTCCCTCTACCCGGCCTTCGACCTGCTCGCGAGCGCCGACGCGACCGGCGTGAAGACCTACAACCTGGCCTTCATCACCGACGGCGGCAGCTGCACGCCCAAGTGGGGCGGGGTGACCGACCTCGGCAGCGACGGGGTCGCGTCCCAGATCGGCTCCCTCCGGGCGAAGGGCGGAGACGTCCGCGTCTCCTTCGGTGGCGCCTCCGGCTCCGAGCTGGCGACGACCTGCTCCTCGGCGGACGCGCTGGCGGCGGCGTACGGGAAGGTCGTGGACGCGTACAAGCTGACCAAGGTCGACTTCGACGTCGAGGGCGGCGCGCTGCCCAACACCACCGCCAACACCCTGCGCGCCAAGGCGATAGCGAAGCTCCAGGCCGAACACCCCGGCCTGGACGTCTCCTTCACCCTCCCGGTGATGCCCGAGGGCCTCACCCAGGACGGTGTGAACCTGCTCTCCAACGCCCAGTCCAACGGCGTGCGGATCGGCACGGTCAACATCATGGCGATGGACTACGGCGCCTCGTACAGCGGAGACATGGGCACCTACGCCGAACAGGCCGCCACCGCCACCCAGGCCCAGGTCAAGAGCGTGCTGGGCCTCTCCGACAGCGCGGCCTGGAAGGCGGTCGCGGTCACCCCGATGATCGGCGTCAACGACGTCTCCTCCGAGATCTTCAAGGTCGACGACGCCACCCAGCTGGCGAACTTCGCCAAGTCCAAGGGCCTCGGCGGCCTGTCGATGTGGTCGGCGACCCGCGACAAGCAGTGCGACGGCGGCGCGAAGAACAACGCCGACGCGACCTGCAGCTCGATCGTCCAGGACAAGTTCGCGTTCTCGAAGGCGTTCGGGACGTTCAACTAGGCCTCGAACACGGGGAAAAGAGACGGGCGCACCCAGGTGCTCCCGTCTCTCTCGACGTCTCAGAAGGGGCCGGGACCGCCGAGGCCGCCCCCGAACCCGAACCCACCCGGACCGCCGGGCCCACCCGGCCCGGGGCCGTGGTGATGGAACCCGTCGAAGAGCGCGTCGGCCAGCAGCATCCCGCCGACCCCCGCCGCACCGGCGACCAGCGCGGTCTTCCACCAGGGCGCGCTGTACCAACCGCCCGGGACCGTACGACCGTTGACGACCCCACCAGGGTAGTAATACGGATTGGTGGCACCCGGCCGACCGGCGGCGGTGTACGTCTGCCCGCCGACCGTCACCTGCCCGCCGCCCAACCCCGACGTCGGCAGTGCGGGACCCGGATCCAGCCCCAACGCGGTCCGTGCCGTGCGCACATGGTGCAGCCCCTCGACCGCGCTCTGCGTGACCAGCGCGTACTGGGCGGCGGAGTAGGCGGTGGCCAGCTGCCCCTGCGCCGCCCGGTGCCGCTCGCCCGCGTCCGCCAGGGCCTGCTGGGCCGCCTTGTTCCCGCCCGCGTCCAGTGTCGACAGGCTCCCTCCGAGCAACTCCACCCACCGGTGCGCCTCGGCACCGGCGTCGGCCTCGGCGTCGTACACCTGCTGCACCTGCCCCGATGTCGGCGCGCTCGCCCGCCGCCGGGTGGCGAAGGCCACCGCCGCGCCGATGAGCAGCAGCGGCAGCAGGAGCGCGATGAATCCCATGACGTCCTCCGTTGTCCCGCAGGGCCAACTCGCCCTGTGGGAACGATCGAACGCCTTGGCGCTGAGAGGTGGCTGCGTTCGGGCTGAGCGGTTCCTGTGAGCCCGGTCGGCGAGGGCACGCCCCTCACGCTGCCGGCTCACGGTGCCGCCGTCGGATATTCGGTCGTGGCGGCCGGGTGCGCCCCGTCACTGTGGAGGAATGCTTCTCGGGCTGGCCGGCCGATCGATCGGCCCGTGGCCCGGCCCGAGGCCTGGATCACGGACCGGCGCGGCACACACGGCCGGACTGCTTCCGCTCCGACGCGGCTGGGATGCCGGTTGATATGTGAGCGACGAACCGGGTTGATACGTGAGCGACGAACCAGGCTGATACGTGAGCGACGAACCGGGGCGCGGCATCCCCCCTCGGCATGCCGCGCCCCGCCCCCCGCTTGTGGGCCCCTACGGGGCGGTCTGCACCGGCGGCAGCGTGCCCGTCCGTGCCGCCTGCGCGTACCAGTGGGCGCTTGCCTTCGGCGTGCGGGCGAGGGTCGCGTAGTCGACGTAGACCGCGCCGAAGCGCTTCTCGTAGCCGTACGCCCACTCGAAGTTGTCCATCAGGGACCACAGGTAGTAGCCGCGCACGTCCGCGCCGTCGGTGATGGCGCGGCGGACCGCCGAGAGGTGGCCGTGGAGGTAGGCGATGCGCTCCGGGTCGTGGACCTGGCCGTCGGAGTCGGGTTTGTCGTCGTAGGCCGCGCCGTTCTCCGTGATGTAGAGGGGCAGGCCGGGCGCCTCGCGCGTGTACCGCATGATCAGCTCGTGCAGGCCCGTCGGGTCGATCGTCCAGCCCATCTCCGTGCGCTCGCCCGGGGTTTGATGGAAGGCGACATCGTCCGCGCCCGGCCACGGGGAGTGGGAGCTGGCGCCGTGACCGTCGGTGCGCGGGCCGGACAGGGGGGAGTCGGCCGCCGACACCAGGCTCGGGGTGTAGTAGTTGAGGCCCAGCGCGTCCAGCGGCTGGTTGATCGCGCGCAGGTCGCCGTCGAGGACGTACGACCAGTCGGTGATCAACTCCGTTGCCGCGAACAGGGATTCCGGGTACGCGCCGTGCAGGATCGGACCGTGGAAGACGCCGTTCGCCAGGTCGTCGATCTTCTGGACCGCCGCCAGGTCCGCCGGGTCCTGCGGCGAAAGCGGCCTGACCACCGAGGAGTTGAGGCTGATGGCGATCGAGTTGCGGGCCGGCATCGCCGAGCGGAGGGCCGAAGTGCCCAGCCCGTGCGCCAGGTTGAGGTGGTGCGCCGCGCGGAGGGATGCCTCCGGGTCCGTCCGGCCCGGGGCGTGCACGCCGGAGGCGTAGCCCAGGAAGGCGCTGCACCAGGGCTCGTTGAGGGTGATCCAGTTCTCCACCCGGTCGCCCAGCGCCTCGCCGACGATCTGCGCGTACTCGGCGAACCGCAGCGCCGTGTCCCGCTCCGGCCAGCCGCCCGCGTCCTCCAACTCCTGCGGCAGATCCCAGTGGTAGAGGGTGACCGCCGGCTTGATGCCGTGGGCGAGCAACTCGTCGACAAGGCGGCGGTAGAAGTCCAGGCCCACCTGCACGGCCGGGCCCCGGCCGGTCGGCTGCACCCGCGACCAGGAGATCGAGAAGCGGTACGCGGACAGGCCCAGGTCGGCCATGAGCGCCACGTCGTCGCGGTAACGGTGGTAGTGGTCGACAGCGATGTCACCGTGCTCGCCGCCGACGGTCTTGCCCGGCGTATGGCTGAAGGTGTCCCAGATCGACGGCGTACGGCCGTCCTCCCGCACCGCCCCCTCGATCTGGTAGGCGGAGGTCGCGGCGCCCCAGAGGAAGGCGGGAGGAAAGGTCACCGGGGTCACCGGCGTTGCGGGCTCAGGCATGGAAGCGCTCCCATTGGAGGTCGTGGAGACCGACGGGTTGGTGGGGGGAGGGGTGGGGCCGAGGCGGCGGTGACCCGGCCCCGAAGGGATGTAGGGAAGGTGCCATGTCATATGTGACATGTGACGTATGACATGTGACATAGCACTGACGGGGCGTCAGCCCTTGATCGCACCCTGCATGATGCCGCCCACGATCTGCTTCCCGAACAGGATGAACGCGATCAGCAGCGGCAGCGTGCCCAGTAGCGCGCCCGCCATGATCACCGCCTGGTCGGGGACGTAGCCGGTGCCGAGCGAGTTCAGGGCGACCTGGACGGTCGGGTTCTGCTGGTTGAGGGCGATGATCGGCCACAGGAAGTCGTTCCAGGCGAACACGAAGGTCAGCAGGCCGAGCACGGCCATCGCGGGCCGCGCCGCCGGGAAGACCACGTGCCAGACGACTCTCAGGCTGCTCGCCCCGTCCACCCGCGCCGCCTCGATCAGCTCGGTCGGCAGCGCCTGCACCAGGTACTGGCGCATGAAGAACGTACCGAAGGCCGTGACCAGGGTCGGCAGGATGGCCGTCTGCAGCTGGTTCGACCAGCCCAGGTTCGCCATCCACAAGTACAGCGGTACGACGGCCAGTTGGGGCGGGATCATCATCGTGCCGATGGTGAGCAGGAGCAGCACGCCGGAGAACCGGAACCGCAGCTTGGCGAAGGCGAACCCGGCGAGCGTCGAGAACAGCACCGTGGCGACGGTGATGGTGCCGGCGACGATCACGCTGTTGAACATCGCGGTGCCGAGGCCGGCCTGGTCCCAGGCGGCCTGCATGTTCTTGAACAGGTTCCCGCCGAACCACAGCGGCGGCGGTGTCTCGGCCAGCCTGCGGTCGGTGCGCGAGGCCGCGACCGCCGTCCACACCAGGGGCGCCAGTGAGACCAGCGCGAAGACCGTCAGGACGACGTACGTCACCGGGCCCGCGTGCAGCTGCTTGCCCGCGCCCATCACCCGGCGGTCGCGCCGTTTCTTCTGCCGCACCTGAGGCAGCGTCAGTTCACTGGTGGTCATTGGGACTTCCTCAGACGTCGGGTGAACAGCAGGTTGACCACGGCGACGATCACCAGGATCAGGAACATCGTCCAGGCGATCGCGGACGCCTTGCCGAGGTTGCCGATGATCCAGCCCTGGTCGTACATGTACAGACCGAGCGTCTGGTACTGGTGCTCGGAGCCGCCCTTGGACCCGCTGACCCCGCCGAACAGCAGGGGCTCACCGAAGAGCTGGGTCGCTCCGATGGTGGAGACGACCACCGTGAACAGGATCGTCGGGCGCAGCTGCGGGATCGTCACGTGCCGGAACTGCTGCCAGCGGTTGGCGCCGTCGATCGCCGCCGACTCGAACAGGTCGGCCGGGATCGCCTGCATCGCCGCCAGGTAGATCAGCGCGTTGTAGCCGGTCCACCGCCAGATCACGATCGACGACACCGCGAACTGCGAACCCCAGTCGGACTCACGCCAGTTGATCGGATCGACTCCGACGAAGTGGAGGATCCAGTTGACCATGCCGCCGTCCCACGAGTACAGCAGCGTGAAGACGAGGGTCGCCGCCGCGACCGAGGTGGCGTACGGGGTGAGCATCACGACCCGCCAGACGGTGGAGCCGCGCAGCCGGTAGTTCAGCAGATGGGCGAGCCCGAGCGCGGCCAGCAGCTGGGGCACGGTCGAGATCACACCGATGGTGAAGGTGTTCTTGAGGGCGTTCCAGAAGAAGTCCGAGCTGAGCAGGTTCTTGTAGTTGTCCAGGCCCGCCCAGGTCTGGGTGTCCAGCGAGGACAGCTGTACGTCGTGCAGCGAGTACCAGGCCGTGTACAGGAGCGGGACCAGGGAGAACGCCCCGAAGATGATGAAGAAGGGGGCGATGAACGCGTACGGGGACGCCTTCATGTCCCAGCGGTACAGCCGGCTGCGCCACGAGTCGGGGTCCGGCGGCGTACCGCGACCGTGAGCGCCCCGGGCCGCGCCCGGCGGGATGCCGGGCGCGGCCTCGGCGCTCGACGCGGGATGCGCGAGAGCCTGCTTGGAGCTGGTCACTGGCCGAGCACGTCCTTGATCTCGTTCTTGGCCGCGTCCCAGCCCTGCGAGGGGCTCTTGCCCTTCTGCTCGACCTGGAGGATGCCGACGTCCGTGATCGCGGTGTTGATCGGCTGGTCCTTGATGCCGAAGTACTGGACCGGGATGGTCTTCGCCGAGTCGGAGAAGATCTGGGTGATCGGCGCGTTCGAGAAGTACGCCGTCGTGTCGGCGGCCGGCTTCAGGTTCGCGTACGCCGACGGGGTCGACGGGAAGCTGGCCTGCTTGGCGAAGACCTTCTCCTGCTGCGCGGGCGCGGTCAGCCACTGCGCGAGGGCGATGGCCTCCTTCTGGTGCTTGCCCGCCGTCGGCACGCCGAGGAAGGAGCCGCCCCAGTTGGACGCGGTCGGGGCCGCTGCCACGTCCCAGTTGCCCTTGCCGGAGTCACCGGACTTCTGCTCGATGTAGCCGATCATCCAGGCCGGGCAGGCCACGGTGGCGAAGGTGGCGTTGGCGTAGCCCTGGTCCCACGGCTTGTCGAACTGCTTCAGCTTGGCCGACATGTTGCCGGTGGCCACCGACATCGCGACGTCCCAGGCCTTCTTCACGCCGTCGGACGTGTCCCAGATGACCTTGCCGTCCTTGTCGTAGTACCGCGAACTCCCGCCTCCGAGGGCCGCGTTGTACACCGACGACGCCGAGTCCACGAACTTGGTGCCCTTGGGCGCCTTCTTCATGTACGTCTTGCCGACATCGACGTACTTGGCCCAGTCGCCCTTCCACATGGTGGCCAGCTGGGTGCGGTCGGTCGGCAGCCCGGCCTTCTTGAAGAGGTCCTTGCGGTAACAGATCGCCATCGGGCCGACGTCCGTGCCGAGCCCTATCAGCTTGCCGTCCTTGGTGGTGGCCTGGGCGTTCTTCCAGCTCAGCCACTGGGACTTGTCGACGTCCTTGCCGAGGTCGACGAACTTGCTGCCCTGCGTCTGCACGGCCTCGGTGATGTTGCCGACCTCGATGGCCTGGATGTCGTCGGTGCCGGAGCCGGCCTGCAGCCGGGTGAGCACCTTCGGCCAGTACACGTCGGTCCGGGTGGTGACGTTTTCCTTGATGCTGATGTTCGGGTGCAGCTTCATGTACTCGTCGTAGAGGCCGGCCTGCTTGTAGCCGAACACACCGAAGGTGCCGATGGTCAGCGTGGTCTTGCCCTTGGCGTCGCCGCCGCTGTTGTTCGACGAGCTGTTGTCCGAGTCGCTGGAGCAGCCGGCCAACAGCCCCGTGGCCAGCGCGGCGACGGCCGTGAGAGCCATCAGCCGACGGGACCGTCGGGTAGTCGTGCCCATGTGCGTCCTCCTGTTGCCTGACGTGCCGACCCCCCGGCCAACTGCATTGGTGGCGCCCGTCGTACTCGCTGCGGCTCGGGCGGGGAACGTGCGGGATGTGTATGTGTCAGGTACCGTGGGAGCGCTCCCACAAGTGATGTGTTGAAGGTTCGCCGGTTCGAGCGGGGGTGTCAAGGGAGCAGACGCGGAGTTATGCGTTCAGTTATCGGGCTGTTAAGTGGAACGGAAGGGTCCGTGATCGGGTCCCTTTGCAGGGGGTTCCGCCCGCGAACGCTCGCCCCCGGCGGCCGTCACCGCAGCTGGCGGGGCTGTTAGATTCAGCCAACGTAGGTCCATGGGAGGGCGGAGCCAATGGCAACAGGCCACGGAGCGCGGAGCCGGAGCGGGGGCCGGCCCACCCTCGAAGAGGTCGCCGCGCGTGCCGGTGTCGGCCGCGGCACGGTCTCCCGGGTGATCAACGGCTCGCCGAGGGTCAGTGACGCGACCCGCGCGGCGGTGGAGGCGGCGGTCGCCGAGCTCGGCTACGTCCCCAACACGGCGGCCCGCGCCCTCGCCGCGAACCGTACGGACGCGATCGCGCTGGTGGTTCCCGAGCCGGAGACCCGCTTCTTCGCGGAGCCGTACTTCTCGGACATGCTGAAGGGGGTGGGCGCGGAGCTCTCCGACACGGAGATGCAGCTGCTGCTGATCTTCGCGGGCAGCGACCGCGAGCGCCGCCGCCTGGCCCAGTACCTGGCCGCCCACCGGGTGGACGGCGTCCTGCTGGTCTCGGTCCACGCCGACGACCCGCTCCCCGATCTGCTGGCCCAACTGGAGATCCCGGCGGTGATCAGCGGCCCCCGCTCGGCCGCCGAGACCCTGACCTCGGTGGACTCGGACAACTACGGCGGCGGCCACTCGGCGGTGGAGCACCTGGTCTCCCGGGGCCGCCGCACGATCGCCCACATCACCGGCCGCCTCGACGTCTACGGCGCCCAGCGCCGCGTCGACGGCTATCGGGAAGCCCTGCGCGAGGCGGGTCAGGAGGTGGACGAGCGCCTGATCGAACCGGGCGACTTCACCGAGGAAGGCGGCCGGCGGGCGATGACGAACCTCCTGGCCCGCTGCCCCGACCTCGACGCGGTCTTCGCCGGCTCGGACGTCATGGCGGCGGGCGCCCGCCAGGTCCTGCGCGAGGAGGGCCGCCGCATCCCCGACGACGTGGCCCTCGTCGGCTACGACGACTCGGCCATCGCCCGCCACATGGACCCACCCCTCACCAGCGTCCGCCAGCCCATCGAGGAAATGGGCCGCCGCATGATCGACCTCCTCCTGGAGGAGATCGCGGACCGGCGTCCGGCGATGTCGCGGGGGTTGGAGCGACGCCAGGTGGTGCTGGCCACGGAGCTGGTGGAGCGGGCGTCGTCGTAGGGAAACCGACCGCACCGGCCGGCCCCGGTACGCATGCTGGGGTCCGTGACTCCTCATCCTCTGCTGGACGTTGACGAAGTCCCCGCCGTCGAGCCGTACCTGCGCGCGGTGGGGGAGGTGTTCCGTTCCTTCCGTGACCAGGACTCGGGCTGTGTCTCGTACGGTGTCCGACTCCCGTGCGGTGAGCGGTGGTTCGTCAAGGAGGCGACGACGGACCGGGCTCAGGAGTCGCTGCGGCGGGCCTGGGCCTTTCACCGGGTCGTACGGCATCCGGTAATCGTTCCGCAGCTGCGTCGGATCGCCGTGCGGGGTGGTGGGCGTACGGCGGTGGTGATGCCGTGGTGCGAGGGCGAGATTCTCCACCGTGCCGACGCGCGCGCTCGCTTCCGGGCCCTGTCCGTGCCCCGGGTCCTGCACGCCCTGGATCGCATCCTCGACGCCCACCTCGCCGTGGAGGCCGCGGGGCAGGTCGCGGTCGATCTGTACGACGGTGCCTTGCTCTACGACTTCGAAGCGCACCGGCTTCATCTCATCGACCTGGACGAGTACCGTCCCGGGCCTTTCGTGGTGGCGGAGGACCGGCTTCCCGGCTCCCGCCGGTTCATGGCGCCGGAAGAGTGGCGGCGCGGGGCGGTCGTGGACGTCCGGACGACCGTCTACGTCCTGTCCCGGGTGGTACGGCTTCTCCTGGACCGCGGCGACGAGGAGCGCGGCTGGCGGGGTACGGCGGCGCAGTGGGCGGTCGTGGAGCGGGGGACGCGGGCGGAGCCGGGCGAACGGTACGCGGGGGTGGGGGAGTTGGTGGCGGCGTGGCGCTCGGCGGTGTCAGTGGGGGAGTGAGAGGCGCCAGCGGCGTTCGCCGTCGTGTTGTTCGTCCGTGGGCGTCAGGCCGGCCGCTCGGGCGACCGCTTCCGAGGCGTGGTGTTCGGGGTGGATGTGGGCGATGACCGTGCGCAGGGCGGGCTGTTCCTGGAGGCGGGCCACCAGTGCCCGTACCGCCTCCGATGCGTAGCCCCGTCCCTGCCAGGGGGTGCCGATCACCCAGGCGATCTCCGCCGTGGGGCCGGTGACGGTGGCCTGGACGGTGCCCACGAGGCGGGAGTCCTCGCGGAGGCTCAGGACCCAGTTGCACCAGGAGACGGAGGGGTCGGGGGAGCCGGTGACGAGACGCTCGTAGCGAAGGTGGAGGGCCTCGGGGGAGCTCGGGGTGCCGCCGATGAAGGTGTGCAGGGCAGGGTCCGCGAGGACGGCGGACATTTCGGGGGCGTGTTCGACGCGGAGGGGGAGGAGGTCGAGGCGGGAGGAGCGGATGGTGTCGGTTCGCATGAGCTTCCTGTCCCCGGACACGAATCAGCCGGTGACCTTCGTAAAGGTCACCGGCTGATCGATCAGGGTGAGTGACGGGACTCGAACCCGCGACATCCTGGACCACAACCAGGTGCTCTACCAGCTGAGCTACACCCACCACGACCGGCGGTACTGCTTCGTGGTTTCCCCGACCGGCCGAGAAAAAGTGTACAGGGTCCGAAGGGGTGCTCGCGCACGCCTTTACCGGGCAGGCAGGACGTGCTTCGCGGCGATCGACCTGGCGGTGTCCGAGTCCGGGCCGGGCTGCGGTACGAAGATGGCCTCGCGGTAGTAGCGGAGCTCGGCGATCGACTCGCGGATGTCGGCGAGGGCGCGGTGGTTGCCGTTCTTCTCGGGGCTGTTGAAGTAGGCGCGCGGGTACCAGCGGCGGGCCAGCTCCTTGATCGACGACACGTCGACGATGCGGTAGTGGAGGTAGTCCTCGAGGGTGGGCATGTCGCGGAGGAGGAAACCGCGGTCCGTGCCGACGGAGTTGCCGCACAAGGGGGCCTTGCCGGGTTCCTTGACGTGCTCGCGGATATAGGAGAGGACCTGGTCCTCTGCGTCCTCGAGCGTCGTGCCACCGGGCAGCTCCGTCAGCAGCCCGGACGCGGTGTGCATCTGACGTACCACCTCCGGCATCGTCTCCAGCGCCCGGTCCGGCGGGCGGATGACGATGTCGACTCCGTCGCCGAGCACGTTCAGCTCGGAGTCGGTGACGAGGGCGGCCACCTCGATGAGCGCGTCGTCGGACAGCGAGAGGCCGGTCATCTCGCAGTCGATCCACACCATGCGATCGTTCATGCGACCACCCTAAAGCTGACGCCCGCTTTTGGGATGCCCGGTGTCGTGGTCGACGGATGTCCGCAAACGCCGGACGGGCTGAAAGAAAATGCCCGACCGGCGTTCAGGATGTGCCGTCATCCGGTCACGTCACGACCCGCTGCGCTGCCCCGGCAGGCTCGCTCGGCTCGTCACGTAGGCCTCCCGGCCGTTCTCCGCCGCCGCTGTCGACAGGGACGCGCCCGAGCCGACCGTGTTCGCCGCCGTTCGGCGGGTCTGCAGCGGCACCGGGCCCTCCGGGTGCAGGGGAGGGCCGGACAGCGCGGGGCCCGGGGTGGGCTCCACGTCGGACGGCCTGTCGCTCTGGGGGCGGCGGGCCCGGTACGCGGCTCGGTAGGCGGCCGGGGACGAGCCCAGCTGACGGCGGAAGTGGCCGCGCAGGGCCACCGGTGAGCGGAAGCCGCAGCGGCCCGCCACCTCGTCGACCGAGTAGTCGGAGGTCTCCAGGAGACGCTGGGCCTGCAGGACCCGCTGCGTGATCAGCCACTGCAGCGGGGCGCTGCCCGTCAGCGAGCGGAAGCGGCGGTCGAAGGTGCGGCGGCTCATGTACGCGCGCGCCGCCAGTGTCTCGACGTCGAACTGCTCGTGCAGGTGCTCCAGCGCCCAGGCGACGACCTCGGCGAGCGGGTCGGCGCCGATCTCCTCTGGTAAAGAGCGGTCCAGGTAGCGTTCCTGGCCTCCCGACCGGCGTGGGGGGACGACCAGGCGGCGGGCCAGCGCGCCGGCCGCCTCGTTGCCGTGGTCCGTCCGCACGATGTGGAGACAGAGGTCGATTCCGGCCGCCGTGCCGGCGGATGTCAGCACGTCGCCGTCGTCGACGAAGAGTTCTCTCGGATCCACATGGACCGACGGGTAGCGCTTGGCCAGCGTCGGTGCGTACATCCAGTGTGTCGTCGCGGGGCGGCCGTCCAGCAGGCCCGCCGCGGCCAGGACGAAGGCGCCGGTGCACAGCCCGACGATGCGGGCGCCTTCCTCGTGCGCCCGGCGCAGAGCGTCGAGCGCCTCTTCCGGCGGCGGGGAAGTGATCGAACGCCAGGCCGGTACGACGACCGTCCCGGCGCGTGAGATCGCTTCCAGGCCATGTGGCGCGGTGAGTTCCAGGCCCCCCGTGGTCCGCAGCGGGCCCTCCTCGCCGGCTGCCACCAACAGGCGGTAGCGCGGCACGCCGGCGTCCTGGCGGTCGATCCCGAACACCGACAGCGGAATGGAACTCTCGAAGATGGGGCCGCCGCTGAACAGCAGCACCGCGACGATCTCCTTGCGGCGTCGCCCGGAAAGCTTCCGGGCCGCGGCTTCCGGCGCGGCAGTGGAGTCGTGGCTCATACTGCTAAGCCCCCCTCGGTGGTCGCGGCTCCTCGGTTGTGTCGCTCCTGCACGTTTCCCCTCGGTCCTGCACGAGTCCCCCGCCGTAAGACGTCAAGATCGAATCTACTGTGTCGCGTGGTGCCGGAGTGACCAGTTCGGCAACCGGCACATTGTCGACATGGCAACTTGGCGTGAAGCATTCGATCACGAAGCGTTGCACTCGCGGGCCGTACAGGGAAGTGCGCCTTGTCGCGGTGGCCAATCCCCATAGGGTACGCCGGGCCCCGCACCCCCTTTCCGTGCAGGTCGAACGGGGGTTGGGGGGTGGTCGGGGGCGGGGATGCGCCATTGTCGGAAGTTGGCTGAAAACCGCCGGGCGCGTGCGCGGAAACCGGTCAGGCGACCGGTGTACCTCCGCCGGTGTGACGCCCGCCTCTGTGGGTACCCGAACCCGTTCGGTGGTGACGTCCGTGCGGGGGCGCGGCTTCCTCGGCGTAGAGGCGGGCCGCCCCTCTCTCCGACTGTCGCAGCAGCAGTCGGCATACGGCAGTGACGGCGGCGAGGCCGAGGGCGGTTCCCGCCGCGCCGGCGAGCGAGCCGCCGTACCAGAGGAGAACCACGGGGACCAGGACGCAGCTGAAGGCCGCCCAGCGGACGACGTCGGTCGCCGAGTCCTGGGGCGTGGTGGTCGCGCGGGGAGTGTCGGGGGTGGCATGTGGCTGCGGTCCGGGCATACGTGCTCCCTGGGGCGTGGGTCACGGGGTTCAACGCCTGTTCGACCGGTCGGTCACTGTACGCCCGTGCCTGCGGTGACCCGCAGGCAAGTGAATCCTGTGCAAACCGCCTGTACAGCGCAGCAACCATTGCGTTACGGGCGCCCCCTCGTGCATGCTCCCTGGAACCCCCACCGACCGTGGGCGGGATCTGGGCTAAGGAGGCGTGGCGCCGTACCCTTGGGGGTATGGGCGTGGGAAGACCATTCCCGGACACAGCTCCGCCGCACACTGTTGTCCCTCCCATAAAGGATCAAAACGCCGAGACAGCCATGGCCGGTCACGAATTCTTCGAACCCGCGGACCGCAAGCGGCCCGTCGCCGACCCCACGGCGGCCGAGCCCCTGGCGGCGGAAGACCCACGTCATTCCTGCGATCCCGCCTTCAAGCACGGCGTCGTCGTCGGCTTCGACGGCTCCACGTCCAGTGAGCGCGCCCTCGCGTACGCCGTCGGCATGGCCCATCGCTCGGGCTCCGGCCTGATCATCGTGCATGTCGCCAACCGGCTGCCCACCACGGTGTGGGCCGGCTGCGAGCCGCCGGTCTTCGTGGACGTGCCGGACCACCGCACCGAGGTGCTGGGGCTCGAACTCGCCTGCGCGGACTATCTGGCAGAGGTGCCGTGGATCCTGGTCGAGCGTGGCGGTGACATCTGCCATGAACTCGAAGAGGTGGGGCGGGAGTACGAGGCCGACGCGATCGTCGTCGGGTCCACCCACGGGATCGTCGGGCGCATCTTCGGGTCTGTCGCCGGGCGGCTGGCGAAGCGGGCGAAGCGGCCCGTCGTGGTGATTCCCTAACTCCCCGTCGGCCCAGGCGAGATGCGTTCCGGGAACGTCCCCTTCCTTTGTGCGGTGCGTAAGTCTACTGACGCGTAGAGGTGTTTGTGCCCTTGTGAAGGGCATATATCGGTCACCGCACAACTGCACAAGCACGAAGGGAGCCCGCTGTGGACAACGACGTCTCCGCGGGAAGCGGGACCACTACCGTGGTCGGCCGACTCGCCCTGGGTATCACCCTGTTGGCGTTCGGACTCGGACACACCGACGTGATCGACGGGGTGTCGGCCGCTGACGCCGTATCACTGGCCCACTACGTAGGCGGCGTTGCGCTGTTCGTCGCCGGTCTGTTCGCCTTCCGCGACGGTGACTCCGTCAACGGTACGGCGTTCTCGATGCTCGGCGCTCTGTGGTTCACCTGGGCCGTGACCGCCGGTGACTCCATGTCCGCCAACGCGGCAGGGCTGTTCCTGCTGCTGTTCGCGCTCGTGGCCCTGACGTCGACCCTCGCGGGAGGGGACCAACTCACCCAGGGGACCTACGGGTTGTTCTTCGTCTCCCTGGTGCTGCTGGCCATCGCGCAGTTCGCGTCGAACGGTTCGCTGACGAAGGTCGGGGGCTGGTTCGCGGTGGCGGCCGGGGCGGTGGCCTGGTACGCCGCGACCGCGGCTCTCGCGCACTGGCCGACCGTTCTTCCTCGGCGTGCTGCCGGCCGGGGGGTGACGGCCACCGGCTGAAATGGCAGCCGACGTCGGGGTATTGGGCGATCCCGGCGTATGAGAGGACCCCCGCGTGCTTGGTGGCAGCACGTGGGGGTCCTGTCTGTGTGAGTGGCCTCTGCGGGTGTGTGGGGGTTGCTCGCGCCCACGCGGCGGAGCCGCAAATCGATACAGTCCCGCGCCTCTGAAGCCTCTATTCAACCGTCACTGATTTTGCGAGGTTCCTCGGCTTGTCGATGTCCCTGCCCAGCGCCAAGGCCGTGTGGTACGCGAGGAGTTGGAGAGGGATGCCCATCAGGATGGGGTCCAGTTCGTCCTCGTTCTTCGGGACCACGATCGTGTGGTCCGCCTTCTCCTGGTGCTGGTGGGCCACCGCCAGGATCCTGCCGCTGCGGGCCTTGATCTCCTCCATCGCGGCGCGGTTCTTCTCCAGGAGGTCGTCGTCGGGGACGATCGCGACCGTGGGGAGAGCCGGCTCGATGAGGGCCAGGGGGCCGTGCTTGAGCTCGGAGGCGGGGTAGGCCTCCGCGTGGATGTAGGAGACCTCCTTGAGCTTGAGGGAGGCCTCACGGGCCACCGGGTAGCCGCGGACCCGGCCGATGAAGAGCATCGAGCGGGCCTCGGCGTACTGCTCGGCCAGCTTCTTGATCTCGTCCTCGTGCGCCAGGATCTCGGTGATCTGCTCCGGCAGCTTGCGCAGGCCCTCGATGATGCGCCTGCCGTCGCGGACCGAGAGGTCGCGGGTGCGGCCCAGGTGCAGGGCGAGGAGCGCGAAGGCGACCGTCGTGTTCGTGAAGCACTTCGTCGAGACGACGCAGACCTCGGGGCCCGCGTGGACGTATATGCCCGCGTCCGCCTCGCGGGCGATCGCCGAGCCGACCACGTTCACCACGCCGAAGACCCGCGCGCCCTTGCGCTTCAGCTCCTGGACGGCCGCGAGGACGTCGTAGGTCTCGCCGGACTGGGAGACGGCCACGTACAGGGTGTCGGGGTCCACCACCGCGTTGCGGTAGCGGAACTCCGAGGCCGGCTCGGCGTCCGCGGGGATGCGGGCCAGCTCCTCGATCATCTGGGCGCCGATCATGCCCGCGTGGTACGAGGTGCCACAGCCCAGGATCTTCACCCGGCGGATCTGCCGGGCCTCACGGGCGTCCAGGTTGAGGCCGCCGAGGTGCACGGTCGAGAAGCGGTCGTCGATACGGCCGCGCAGGACGCGGTCGACCGCCTCGGCCTGCTCGTGGATCTCCTTGTGCATGTACGTGTCGTGGCCGCCCATGTCGTACGACGCGGCCTCCCACTCCACGGTGGTGGGCTCGGCGGTGGTGCGGGTGCCCTCGGTGGTGTACGTCCGGAAGTCGTCGGCCTTGAGGGTGGCCATCTCGCCGTCGTCGAGAGTCACTATCTGCCGCGTGTGGGCGACCAGCGCGGCGATGTCCGAGGCGACGAACATCTCCTTCTCGCCGATGCCGAGGACCACCGGGGAGCCGTTTCGAGCCACCACGATGCGGTCCGGGAAGTCGGCGTGCAGCACGGCGATGCCGTACGTGCCCTCGATCACCCGGAGGGTCTCGCGGACCTTCTCCTCCAGGGTCTCGGCCTGGGCGCGGGCGATGAGGTGGGTGAGGACCTCGGTGTCCGTCTCGGAGAGGAACTCGACGCCGTCCGCCTCCAGCTTGCGGCGCAGGTCGGAGGCGTTGTCGATGATGCCGTTGTGGACGACGGCGACCTTCTGGTCGGCCGACATGTGCGGGTGGGCGTTCACGTCGGACGGGGCGCCGTGGGTGGCCCAGCGGGTGTGGGCGATGCCGGTCGTGCCCTTGAAGCGGGCCGGGACCCGGGCCTCCAGGTCGCGCACCCGGCCCTTGGCCTTGACCATCTTCAGCCCGGCGGCCTTCGGGGAGGTGACGACGATGCCCGCCGAGTCGTAGCCGCGGTACTCCAGCCGCTGCAGGCCCTCCAGCAGCAGCGGGGCGACGTCACGCTTCCCGATGTATCCGACGATTCCGCACATATATACGTATTCCTCAGCGTTCCCCGGCGTCTTTCAGCCGTAGACGATGCGGCGCAGCTGCCTGAGCGTAAGCTCCGGCGGTGCCACCGCCCGGTATTTCAGGTCCGACTCGATCTGCCCGAAGATCTCCGCGTTCACCAGGCCCTGGGCCTGCAGCTCGCGGTGGCGGCGACGGACGTACTCGGTGGTCGTCTCGTCGAAGTAGGCGAGCACGTCCTGGATCACCCGCAGTGCTTCGCCCCGGCTCAGGGGCGTGGAGCGCGTCAGATGATCAACAAGGTCGTCGTGCACCCCGTAGATCCTGCGGGACTCGCAGGCGTTTCGCAAGAATCCTGCCCGATATCGGGCACGTGGCTGTTGAGCTTCTTATGAACCTCTGTTCGCAAGCTGTCCATCCTGAGTCTTGCGCCCCGTTGCCCCTCTCGACGAGTTTCAGACGCCATGGACATACCTCGTATGGGAGTACCGGAGCAGCTGGCCGAGCGCATGAGCATGGCCGAGCAGCACGAGTACCTGCGCGCGAGATTCTCGCGACGCAACCTGATGAGAGGCGGCGCCGTCACCCTCGGCGCCGTCGTCGGTGGCGCGTTCGTGCCGGGTGCGGTCGCCCAGGCGGCCGTGCCGACGCTGGGGGTACCTCCCACGCCCTTGAGGCAGTGGGGGAGCACCTCGCCCGCCACGGAGACGGTCGACGGCTCGCTCGTCGCCCCCTTCGGCCGCCACCTCGCGTGGGGCAACGACCCGCGCACCGAGATCACCGTCTCCTGGCAGGTCCCGGTCGCGGTGAAGAAGCCCTTCCTCCGTGTCGGCGCCACCCCGTGGGACCTCTCCCGCAAGATCGACGCCGAGGTCCGCAGCCTCTACACCCCGGCGGGCGTCGGCGCGAGCGGCGACCACACGCAGTACTACCTGCACGCCAAGCTCACCCATCTGCGTCCCGGCAGGACGTACTACTACGGCGTCGGCCACCAGGGCTTCGACCCCGCCGAGCCGCACCTGCTCGGCACCCTGGGCACCTTCACCACCGCCCCCGCCCACAAGGTCCCGTTCACCTTCACCGCCTTCGGCGACCAGGGCGTCAGCTACCACGCACTGGCCAACGACAGTCTGATCCTCGGCCAGAACCCGGTCTTCCACCTGCACGCCGGCGACATCGCCTACGGCGACCCGGCGGGCCAGGGCAAGACGTCCGACACGGGCTTCGACTCGCGGACCTGGGACCAGTTCCTGTACCAGACCGAGTCGGTCGCCAAGTCCGTGCCGTGGATGGTCAGTTACGGCAACCACGACATGGAGGCCTGGTACTCGCCGAACGGCTACGGCGGCGAGGAGGCCCGCTTCACGCTCCCCGACAACGGGCCGGACAAGGCGAACCTGCCGGGCGTGTACTCCTTCGTCTACGGCAACACGGCGATCATCTCGCTGGACCCGAACGACGTCTCCTTCGAGATCCCGGCCAACCTCGGCATCTCCGGCGGCACCCAGACCAAGTGGTTCGAGGCGCAGCTGAAGAAGTACCGGGCGTCGGACGACATCGACTTCATCATCGTCTTCTTCCACCACTGCGCGTACTGCACCTCCACGGCGCACGCCTCGGAGGGGGGCGTGCGACAGGAGTGGGTGCCGCTGTTCGAGAAGTACACGGTGGACCTGGTCATCAACGGCCACAACCACCAGTACGAGCGCACCGACGTCATCAAGGGCGACGCGGTCGTCAAGAAGCTGCCGATCGGCGAGACGGCGTACTCCGAGACCGAGGGTGTCGTCTACGTGACGGCGGGCGCCGCGGGCCGCAGCCTGTACGCGTTCAGCGCGCCGGACTCCTACGAGGGCCACCTCAACGAGCGCGACACCGTCGCCTCGTTCATCAACACCAAGGACGGCAAGGTCAACGAGACCGTCGCCTGGTCCCGGGTGCGCTACCTCAACTACTCGTTCCTCCGCGTGGACGTCGAGCCCGCCTCGAAGGGCCACTACGCCAAGCTGAAGGTCCAGGGCATCGCCGAGACCGGCGACCGCATCGACCACTTCACGGTGGCGCGCAAGGCCAAGTAGTACTCCCGGAAGCCAGGGCGTACCCGCCGCGGGCGGTCCTCGATCGCGCTACATGCGCTTGAGGATCGCCTGTTTGGCCATCTGGAACTCCTCGTCCGTCAGAACACCCGTGCGGTGCAGCTCGCCGAGTTCGCGCAGCCGCCGCAGCAGCGCGTCGTGGTCGTCCCGAGGTGCCTCTTCCGGTTGTTTCGGCCCTACGTCGACGGGGGCCGCCGCCGACGGGTGCGGCAGCCGTGCCTGCACGGCCGCGGCGATCAGGGCCATCAGCGGGTCCTTCTTGAAGCCCCACAGTTCCACGGAGTTGGGGTCGTACTTGGGCGGCGCCTTGGTGGGCGCGCCGCGGACCGCGAACCGCAGATGCCCGTTCTCCAGGCCGACCGCGGGCTGCCACTCCACGGCGACGAGGTCGCCGACGGTCAGCGTGCGGGTACCGGCGGCGGCCTTGGCGTCCTCCGTCTTCCAGTTCCACTCCAGGCGTACGTGTTCGCCGTCGAAGCTCGCCGTGCCGTCCCCTGCGGAGACGGAGAGCGGGACGGAAGGGCCCGGCAGCAGATACCCGTTCACCGGGTCGGACGGTACCTCGTCCAGCAGAAGGGCATTGCGCACCTCGTCCACGAAGTACTCGGCGACTCCGTAGCGGTCGGACTCCACGAGGAGTTGGTACGGATCGTTGGGCTCGGTGAGACGGCCGCCGGAGGCGTGCAGCAGGGGGTCGACACCGTCGCGCAGCCGGAGGCGAAGACGACCGGACTTCCTGCCCTGTTCGAAGGAGATACCGGCCAACGCGCCCAGGGGGACCACGAGTTCACCCAGCGTGCGGCGGAGCAGACTGACGTTTCTGTCCCTTCCCGGGGTCAGCCGCAGGGCGTCCCCGTCGAAGGCCCACGTGCCGTCCTTCTGGATGATTTCCGCCATGGGGGGATTGTTTCACCGGATCTGCGGGAGAGTGGTCTCTACCAATCGAAGGGAGCGCATGTGAGACGGCACAGCGTTCTGGGATCGCTGCTGCTCGTGATGGCGGCCGGCGCCTTCACGGTAGGAGCGACAACGGTGACGAAAGCGACCCCGATCCCGCTCGACCGGGTGGTCCCGGCACCCGCGTCGGTGACGCCCGGGAAAGCCCCGTACCGCATCACCCGCGACACCACCATCCACATCGACGGACCGGGCGAGGCGCGCCGGGTCGGCGCGTACCTCGCCGACGTCCTGCGCCCGTCGACCGGCTACCGCCTGCCCTTGAGCACGCACGGCGAGGGGGGCATCCGACTCCGGCTGACGAAGGGCTCGTTCGGGGCGGAGGGCTATCGCCTGGACAGCGGACCCTCCGGCGTCACCCTCACCGCAGCCCACCCGGCCGGCCTCTTCCACGGCGTCCAGACCCTGCGCCAGCTCCTCCCGGCCGCCGTGGAGAAGGACTCGGTCCAGCCCGGGCCATGGCTGGTCGCGGGCGGCACGATCAAGGACAGCCCGCGGTACGGCTATCGGGGCGCGATGCTCGACGTGTCCCGGCACTTCTTCACGGTGGCCCAGGTCAAGCGCTACATCGACGAGTTGGCGCTGTACAAGATCAATGAGCTGCATCTGCACCTGAGTGACGACCAGGGCTGGCGCATCGCGATCGACTCCTGGCCGAGGCTCGCGACCTACGGCGGCTCGACGGAGGTGGGCGGCGGCCCCGGCGGCCACTACACCAAGGCCGACTACCGGGAGATCGTCCGGTACGCGGCCTCCCGCTATCTGGAGGTCGTCCCCGAGATCGACCTGCCCGGCCACACCAACGCGGCCCTCGCCTCGTACGCCGAGCTGAACTGCGACGGAGTGGCACCCCCGCTGTACACCGGCACCGACGTCGGCTTCAGCTCGCTGTGCGTGGGCAAGGACACCACGTACGACTTCGTGGACGACGTCATCCGCGAGCTGGCCGCGATCACGCCGGGGCGCTATCTCCACATCGGTGGCGACGAGGCGCACTCCACCAGCCACGAGGACTACGTGAAGTTCATGGACCGGGTGCAGCCGGTCGTCGCCAAGTACGGGAAGACGGTGGTCGGTTGGCACCAGCTGACCGGCGCGCATCCGGTGAAGGGGGCGATCGCGCAGTACTGGGGTCTGGACGACACCGACGCGGCCGAGAAGGCGCAGGTCGCGAGGGCGGCGCAGAACGGGACGGGACTGATCCTGTCGCCCGCCGACCGGCTCTACCTCGACATGAAGTACACCGAGGACACCAAGCTCGGGCAGGACTGGGCGGGGCTGGTCGAGGTGCGGCGATCGTACGACTGGGATCCGGGCAACTACCTCGCCGGAGCGCCGAGTTCGGCGATCAAGGGGGTCGAGGCGCCGCTGTGGACCGAGACCATCGTGACGAACGCCGACATCGACTCCATGGTGTTCCCGAGGCTGGCCGGCGCGGCTGAGCTCGGCTGGTCGCCGGCGGCCACGCACGACTGGGACCGCTACAAGGTACGGCTGGCGGCGCAGGGGCCGCGGTGGGACGCGCTGGGGATCGGGTACTACCGGTCGCCGCAGGTTCCGTGGCCGGCGAAGTAGGCCGAACACGCTGGACGGGCACCCCGGAGGACCGTACTCCGGGGTGCCCGTCCGCGTGATCAGAACCCCGCGACGGGATTGGTGAGGGTTCCGATCAGCTGGAGGGCGCCCGACGGGTCCGCCAGGTCGACCATCTGCCTGTTGTCGCGCAGCTGGAGCCGGTTGAGGCAGGACAGTGCGAACTCCGGGGCGAACATGTCGTACTGCCGGAATTTCTCGGCGAGTTCGGGAGTCGACGCCTGGTACTCGCGGGTGACCTCGGCGACCGTCCGCCAGAAGTCGTCCTCCTCCAGGATTCCCTCGCCGGCGAGGTTCGCGGCGAGGAAGCGGAAGAAGCAGTCGAAGACGTCCGTGAAGAGGGAGAGGAGCTTCTTCTCCTCGGGGACCTCCACGCGCAGCCGCTCGACCGTCGGCGGCAGCACCGCGTCCGGGTCCAGGACGGCGATCTCCTCGGCGATGTCCTTGTAGATCGCGCGCTGCACGACACCGTCCTTGAGGACGAGGATCACGTTCTCGCCGTGCGGCATGTAGACCAGGTCGTAGGCGTAGAAGCTGTGCAGGAGCGGGGTGTAGTACGCCCGGAGGTAGTGGCGGAGCCAGTCGGTGGGTGCCAGCCCGGACCGCTCGATCAGGGCGCCCGCGAAGGACGCGCCCTCGTGGTCGACATGGACGAGGGAGGCCATGGTGGCCAGGGACTCGCCGTCCTGGAGCGAGGACACCGGGCTCTCGCGCCACAGGGCCGCGAGCATCTTGCGGTACGGCGAGTAGCGGTCCGTCGCCTTCTCGTACTCCAGGTGCCGGTAGCCGACGGCCGCCCGCTCGCGGATGATCGACAGGCCCGTGGACTTCAACACCGGGTCGCCCTCGACGAGCCCGGCCAGCCAGTCGTTGATGGCGGGGGTCGCCTCCATGTACGCGGCCGAAAGTCCGCGCATGAAGCCCATGTTGAGGACGGACAGGGCCGTCTTCACGTAGTGCTTCTCGGGGTTGGACCTGTTGAAGAAGGTCCGGATGGACTGCTGGGCCAGGTACTCGTCGTCGCCCTCGCCGAGGCACACCAGGTTCCGGCGGGCGACCTCGGCGGCGAAGGTGACCGAGAGCTTGTTCCACCACTGCCAGGGGTGGACGGGGATGAGGAGATAGTCGTCCGGGTCGAGGCCCTGCTCGGAAAGTGTGTCGCGGAAACGGTTCAGCGTCCCACTTCCCAGCTCCTCCCTCAGGAAGGCCTCGTACTCGATCCCGGCACCCGCCGTGAACGCGGCGCGCGCCCTGTGCGCCGCCAGCCACACCAGCCGGACCGGGTTCGCGGTCTCGGGCGCGTACGACAGGTACTCGTGGATGCCGAAGCCGAGCCGGCCGTTGTTGGCGACGAAGCACGGGTGGCCCTCGGTCATGCCGGTCTCGATGGCCTGGAAGCCGCTGGTGACGAGCTCGGCGACCGGGATCTGCGGCTTGGTGAGCTTGTAGCAGATGCCGGAGAGGGTGGAGGAGATCTCCTCCAGATAGACCGGCAGGATCTCGTCGCTCAGACCGAGGGCGTTCTTCAACTCGATGAAGAAGTCCAGGGCGGCGAGCGGGAGTTCGGCGCCGTCGCGGTGGCGGGTGAGGGAGTCGGCGTCGACCTGCCAGTGGTCGAGGGCACGGCGGGTGGCCGTGAAGCGGTAGCGGGTGAGGCCGTCGTCGCTGCGGACGACATACCCCTCGCCCTGCTCCTCCGGCGTGATCAGCCGCTCGTGCGCGAACTCGGCGAGGGCCTTGCGGATCAGGAGGCGGTTGGCCTTCTCCCAGCGCTCGGGGGAGAGGTGGGACACGGCGTCGGCGAGGGTCATACCAGCGCCACCGCCGTCTCGAACTGCTCGCGGGTGCAGAAGCTCAGCAACGCCTTCTTCTCCGGCTTCTGGATCTCGCGCTCGGGCACGAATCCGACGGCTTCGTTCAGGGCGTGGACGGCCTTGTTGGAGACGTCCGGTTCGACGACGACACGGTCGACCGCCGGGTCCTCGAAGAGGTGGGCCATGACCGCGGTGATGACGGCCGTGGTGAAGCCGTGGACGGGCGTGTCGGTCGCCGGGGTGAGGAAGTGCATGCCGACGTCACCGGGCAACGGCTCGTAGAGGCCGACCAGTTCGCGGTGCGCGGGGTCGTACTTCTCCATCAGGAAGGCCGGTTCGCCGTTCTGCAGGCCGAGCAGCGCGTGGTGGTGTTCGTCGGCCGCGATGTCCATGTAGGCGCGCTCGACGTCCACCGGATCGGCGTCCTGCATCATCCAGAAGGCCGCCTTGGGGTGGGTGACCCAGGCGTGGAGGAGTGCGGCGTCCTTCAACGGGTCCAGTGGGCGGAAGGTGAAGGTCATACGGCGAACTCCTGGAATGCGATGGTCTTCTCGACCGGGTAGTACTCGGTGCCGAGCAGCTCGCGGATGATGCAGCTGTTGCGGTACGCGCCCATGCCCAGGTCGGGGCTGGTGATGCTGTGCGTGTGGACGCCGGCGTTCTGCAGGAAGACGCCGCGGCCGGTGGTGTCGATGGAGTAGTTGCGGGCGACGTCGAAGTTGCCCTGGGAGTCGTAGCGGAGGCGGTCCCTGACGGGGGTCAGGAACTCCGGCTCGGTGTACTGGTAGCCGGTGGCCAGGACCAGGCCCTGGGTCTCGATGTCGTAGTCCTTCTCCTGCTCCTCCTGACGGAAGGAGAGCGTGTACGTGCCGTCCTCCCAACGCGCGCCGCTGAGCGAGGAGTTGGTGAGCAGACGGGTGGGGACCGGGCCGCCGAGGTTCTTCTGGTAGAGCAGGTCGAAGATCTCGTTGACGAGGTCGCCGTCGATGCCCTTGAAGAGGCCCTTCTGCTGGGCGGTGAGGCGGTAGCGGGTGGCCTCCGGGAGCGCGCGGAAGTAGTCGATGTACTCGGGGCTCGTCATCTCCAGCGTGAGCTTGGTGTATTCGAGCGGGAAGAAGCGCGGGGAGCGGGTCACCCAGTTGAGCCGGTAGCCGTGGACGTCGATCTCGCCGAGGAGGTCGTAGTAGATCTCGGCAGCGGACTGGCCGGAGCCGACGATCGTGATCGACTCCTTTTGCTGGAGCTCCGATTTGTGCTGCATGTAGCGGGAGTTGTGGAAGAAGTCGCCGTCCAGGCCGCGGACCGCCTCCGGGTGGTGCGGGGAGGTGCCGGTGCCGAGGACGAGGTGGCGGGCGCGGTACACGTCGCCGGCCGCGGTCCTCACGGCGTACAGACCGTCCTCGTACGTCACCTCGCTCACCGTCGTGCTGAAGCGCACGCTGCTCAGCTTGTCCGCGGCCCAGCGGCAGTAGTCGTCGTACTCGACCCGGAGCGGGTAGAAGTTCTCGCGGATGTAGAACGAGTACAGCCGGCCCCGCTCCTTCAGGTAGTTGAGGAAGGAGTACGGCGAGGTCGGGTCGGCCAGGGTGACCAGGTCCGACATGAACGGGGTCTGGAGGTGGGCGCCGTCCAGGAACATGCCCGCGTGCCACTCGAAGTCCGGCTTGGACTCCAGGAAGACTCCGTCGAGTTCCTCGATGGGCTCGGTGAGACAGGCCAGGCCGAGGTTGAAGGGGCCGAGCCCGATGCCCACGAAGTCGTGAATCGCGGGAAAGGGGGACGGGTTTTCAGGACGCGCGGTCAAGGGACTCTCCCAGGTACTGCTCGGCGTGGCCGGCGATCAGGTCGAGGACGGCGGCGATGTCGTCGGTCGTCGTCTCGGGGTTGAGCAGGGTGAATTTCAGGTAGTGGCGGCCGCCCACCTTGGTGCCCGCGACCACCGCGTCGCCGGAGGCGAACAGGGCCTTGCGGGCGTGGAGGTTGGCGCGGTCGATCTCGGCCGGGTCGGTGACGGCGGCCGGGACGCAGCGGAAGACGAGGGTGGAGAGGGTGGGCTCGACGACCACGTCGAACCGGGGGTCGGCGGCCAGGAGCTTCCAGCCGTCCTGCGCCAACTCACAGACCTCGTCGAAGAGTTGACCGATGCCGTCGGCGCCCATGGTGCGCAGGGTCATCCACAGCTTGAGGGCGTCGAAGCGGCGGGTGGTCTGGAGGGACTTGTCGACCTGGTTGGGGATGCGTTCCTGGACCATGCGGCGCGGGTTGAGGTACTCGGCGTGGTAGGTGGCATGGTGCAGGGTGGACGCGTCCCGGACCAGCACCGCCGACGAACTCACGGGCTGGAAGAAGGACTTGTGGTAGTCGACGGTGACCGAGTCGGCGCGCTCGATGCCGTCGATGCGGTCCCGGTACTTCAGGGAGGCGAGCAGTCCGCAGCCGTAGGCCGCGTCGACGTGCATCCACGCCCCGAACTGGGCGCAGAGCTCGGCGATTTCGGGCAGCGGGTCGATCGAGCCGAAGTCGGTGGTGCCGGCGGTGGCGACGACGGCCATGGGGACCAGGCCGTCGCGGCGGCAGCGCTCCAGCTCGTGGGCGAGGGCGACGGTCTGCATGCGCTTGTCGGTGCCCACGGGGATCGACACGACGGAGTCCTGGCTCAGGCCGAGCAGTTTCGCCGACTTCCGCACGCTGAAGTGGCTGACCTCGGAGGCGAAGATGCGCAGTTTGGCGAGCGTGTCCGTCTTCGCCTCCTCCCTCGCCAGCAGCAGGGCCTGGAGGTTGGACTGGGTGCCGCCCGAGGTGAACACGCCGTCGGCGGCCGGGCCGAGGCCGATACGGGCCGTGGTCCAGTCGATGAGCTTGCGCTCGATCAGGGTGCCGCCGGCCGACTGGTCCCAGGTGTCGAGGGAGGAGTTGACGGCGGAGAGGACTGCCTCGCCGAGGACCGCCGGGATGACGACCGGGCAGTTGAGGTGGGCGAGGTAGCGGGGGTGGTGGAAGTAGATCGCGTCCCGGAGGTAGACGTCCTCCAGCTCGTCCAGCACGGCCGCGGTGTCCAGCAGCGGCTTGTCGAGGTCGATCGCGTCGATCGCGGGAGCGAGGGCGTCGACCGTGACGCCGGTGAACGGACTCTTGGTGGCGGCGAGTTTGGCGGCCACCCGCTCGACGCCTTCGGTCACGGAGCGGCGGTACTGCTCCGCGGTCGTGTCATTGAGCAGGTGCGAGCGCATCGTGGGGGTCCTCCGACCTGGGCTAATCAACTTAGGTAAGGCTAACCTGAGTTGATCGGGTGGAAACCTGCCTGTGCCGTGACGGTCATCACGTTTGACCTCAACTGCCGCTGTTCGACGGCGACTTGGCGGCTACTCGGCCGCGCGGAGCTGCTCCTCGGTCATGCCCTGACGCCAGTAGCCGACGAAGGTGACGCGACGACGGTCGATGCCGCGCTCGCCGACGAAATGCCGGCGCAGCTGCTTCACGCACCCGGACTCGCCGGCGATCCACACGTACGGCCGCTCGGCGAGCGGGAGTTGGGCGTCACGAAGCGCGTCGAGGGCCATGGGGGAGACCTCGACGCGGCTCGCGTCCCGGATCAGCCAGGTGATCTCGGCGTCGGCCTCGGTGGCGAGGTCCTGGATGTCCCCGGCGTCGTGCACCTCCAGCCAGACCCGGGCACGGGCGTCGGCGGGGAGGGACTCGAGGATCGCCGAGACGGCCGGGAGCGCGCTCTCGTCACCCCAGATCAGGGTGAGGTCCGCGTCCTTTGGCGGCCGGAACCGGATGCCCCGGTTGTCGGCGACGGCGGGCCCGAGCAACAGGACCCGGTCACCGGCGTTCGCGCGGACGGCCCAGGAGGATGCGGGCCCGGCCGGGGTGTGCAGGACGAAGTCGATGTCGATCTCGTCGGGATCGCGGCGCAGGCTCCGCAGGGTGTACGACCGCATCACCGCCCGTACGTCGTCGGGCAGTTCACGCCAGCCCTGCCACCAGCCGTCCCCGAGCTCGATCGGCACGACGGGTTCGGCCTGCCCGGGGTGCGGCACGAACAGCGACAGCGACTGGTCGCGTCCGTGGGAGAGGAACTGCGCGAGTTCCTCCCCGCCGAGGGTGACCCGGACGAGCGACGGGCCGAGCCGCCTCGTCCGTACGACCTGGAGGGAGAAGAAACGGAACGGGGCGGCTACGGCCGTAGTCATGTCAGCTGACCTTCTTCGCCTTCTCGATGGCCTCGGCGAGGCTGGTGAGCAGGGGGGTGCACTTGTCGTAGGAGAGGATCGGCTCGGGGTTGCGGGCGATGACCTGGCCCGCCTTCACCGCGGGGAGCTTCTTCCAGGTCGCCTCGGTGATGTCGGCGGGCTGGATGGCCGACGTGCGGTTGTCCATCATGATGATGTCCGCGTCGTACTTGTCGACGTTCTCCCAGCTCAGCGACTCGTACCAGCCGCCGCTCTTCGCCTTGGCCTGCTTCGAGGGTTCGACGAGGTTCACGCCGAGGGCCTTGAAGTACTCCAGGTCGACGGAGAGGTCGGAGCCGGAGACGTAGAACAGGTCCTGGCTCGCGGAACCGGCCAGCACCTTGATGTCCGGCTTGGCCTTGGTGGCCGCGCGCAGTCGGGCGGCGGCGTCCTCGAAGGCCTTCTTCGCCGTGGTGACCCTGCTCGAAGTGGTGTCCGCGCCAAGGGACTCGGCGAGCTCCAGCATCCGCTGCAGCGGCTCGGTGAGCTGACGGTCGTAGACGGAGATGCCGACGCTCGGGGCGCCGAGGGCGAGGATCTTCTTCTTCGACTCGTCCGGGACGTACCAGAGCGTGCCGGCGTCGTCGAACATCGTGGAGATCAGCACGCCCGGCGCGAGGGCCGCGTACTTCTCGATGTTGAACTGGCCCCACTCGTTGCCGAGGATCGTGAGCTTGCTGATGTCCATGTCGCCGGCCTGGACATCGGCCTTGCCGTCCTTGGTCTTCGTCGGACCGAAGACGCCCTTGGACACGATGCCGTAGTCGTACAGCGCGGCGGCGACACCGACGAACGCGACGATGTTCGAGGGGACCTTGTCGGCCTTCGCCGTCTCGCCGCGGTCGTCCTTGAAGGTCCAGGGGCCCGACTTGGCGGCGGCCGTCCCGTCGCCGGAGCCCCCGCTCTTCGCGTCGTCGTCCCCGCAGGCCGCGAGCACGGCCCCGAGGCCGAGGGCGCCGCCCGCGGCGAGGATGCCGCGTCGGGTGAGGTGGGTCGCTCTGGCGTTGGACATGGTGTGGCTGCTTTCGAACGGGGCGAAGCGCCCGCCGGACAAGTTCCAACGTAGGTTAGCCTAACCTCACTTTCTGTCCAGAGGGCAGGCGCGAGGGAAACGCCCTTGCCCATGGCCGAGAGCCGGCGCCTGGCTGATCACGGCCGTCGCCCGCCCGCCGGGGCGCTGCTCGGCCACCTGTACGGCGGCGATCTCGGAGGCACTGCCGGCGGGAATTCCTGGTGTCGAAGGGGCGGCTCACATGCCCTTTCCGGCGTCGAAGTTGCCCCGAAGGGCAGGGCCGGAAAACTCTGCCGCAGCGATGCAACCCACTCCACCGCCGGTTCGTATAGCCGGTCGACCGATTCGATTTCCGGCGACTTCCGGAAGGTGGAGGAAATCTATGGAGCACATCGTCAAACGGGCGGCCTTGGCTGCGACGACCACGTTGGCGTTAACGGCTTCACTGAGTGCCGTCTCCGCGACGAACGCGTTCGCGATCAACCAGGTCGACTGTGGCCGGAGCGACTTCGTGCAGGTCACCTACCATCAGGCCGGCCACGGCGACACCGACCTGTGCTTCGCCAACGCCGGAACCATTTCCCTGCCCGGCAACGCGTGGATCACCCGGATCTCGACCGGCAACAACCGCGTCCAGTGGTTCGGGGACGCGAGTTGGCAGCCCGCCGACGGCATCGACAAGTGGACCGTCATGACCTGGCCGAATCACCCCGGGGGCGTGAGCGCTTCCTGGATCCGCATTCTCTGAACCACCGGCGAAAGGCAGCGAATTCCCATGAAGCACATCATCAAGCGGGCGGCCCTGGCCGCCACGACGACCCTGGCGCTGACGGCCTCGCTGAGCGCGGTCAGTGCGCCGAGCGCGTTCGCGATCAACAACGTGCCGTGCGGCCGCAGCGACTTCCTGACGCTCACGGTCCACACGACCGACTCCGGCAACATCCCCTACGACTGGTGTCTCGCCAACGCCGGAACGTTCGACATGACGGGAGCCAACATGTGGCTCCACCGGATCTCGACCGGCAACAACCGCGTCCAGTGGTACGGCGACGGAAAGTGGCAGCCCGCCAATCCGATCGAGAAGAACACCGTCTACACCTTCCCGAGCTTCCCGGACGGGGTCCGTATGGACAAGATCAGGATCCTCTGAGCCCGCGGTGACACCGGGGACGGCGATCGCGCGTGATCGCCGTCCCCCTCGCTCCTAGCCCGCGAGCCCCAACTCGCGGGCGATCAGCATCCGTTGGACCTCGCTCGTGCCCTCGCCGATCTCCAGGATCTTGGAGTCGCGCCACATACGGGCCACCGGGTACTCGTTCATGAAGCCGTAGCCGCCGTGCACCTGGGTGGCGTCGCGGGCGTTGTCGACGGCGACCGTCGACGAGTACAGCTTCGCCAGGGCCGCCTCCTTCTTGAAGGGGGCGCCCGACACCAGCCGCGCCGCAGCGTCCCGCCAGGCCAGCCGGGCCGTGTGGGCCTTCATCTCCATGTCGGCGATCTTGAACTGGATGGCCTGGTTGGCGCCGATCGGCCGGCCGAAGGCGTGCCGTTCCTTCGCGTACTTCACCGACTCGTCGACGCAGCCCTGCGCGAGGCCCGTCGCGAGCGCCGCGATGGCGATACGGCCCTCGTCGAGGATGCGCAGGAACTGGGCGTACCCGCGGCCCCGTTCACCCAGCAGGTTGGCCGCCGGGACCCGGACGTCGGAGAAGGACAGCTCGCGGGTGTCGGAGGCGTTCCAGCCGACCTTCGAGTACGGGGCCGCGACCGTGAAGCCGGGGGTGCCGGACGGGACGATGATCGAGGAGATCAGCGGTGTGCCGTCGGCCTTGCGGCCGGTGACCGCCGTGACCGTCACCAACCCCGTGATGTCCGTACCGGAGTTGGTGATGAAGCACTTGGTGCCGTTGATCACCCACTCGTCCGTGGACTCGTCCAGGCGGGCCGTCGTACGGGTGGCTCCCGCGTCACTGCCGCCGTCGGGTTCCGTGAGACCGAAGGCGCCGAGGATCTCGCCGGAGCAGAGGCGGGGGAGCCACTCCTGCTTCTGGGCATCCGTGCCGAAGAGGTGGATCGGCATCGCGCCCAGGGAGACGCCCGCTTCGAGTGTGATCGCCACCGACGAGTCCACGCGGGCCAGCTCCTCCAGCGCCACGCCCAGCGCCAGATAGTCGCCGCCCATACCGCCGTACTCCTCCGGGAACGGCAGCCCGAACAGGCCCATCCTGCCCATCTCGCGGACGATCTCGTAGGGGAACTCATGGTGCTCGTAGAACTCGCCGATCTTCGGCGCCACCACGTCGTGCGCGAACTCCTCGACGGTGCGCCGGAGTTCCTCCAGCTCGGGGGAGAGTCGGTAGTCCATGGCTGATCACTGCTCCTGGTGGGAGAGGGCTCGGACGGTGCGGGACGGGCTGGGTCGGCCCAGTTGGTCGGCCATCCACACGCTCGTGGCGACGAGGCGGCCGAGGTCGACTCCGGTGTCGATGCCGAGACCCTGGAGCATCCACACGAGGTCTTCGGTGGCGAGATTGCCGGTGGCGGACTTGGCGAACGGGCAGCCGCCGAGCCCGCCGGCGGAGGCGTCGACCGTGGTGACGCCGTGCTGAAGGGCGGCCAGGGTGTTGGCGAGGGCCTGGCCGTAGGTGTCGTGGAAGTGGACGCCCACCTTCTCGACGGGGACGTCCAGTTCGGTCAGCAGGGCCCGTACATGACCCGGCGTCGCCACCCCGATCGTGTCGCCCAGGCTCAGCTCGTCGCAGCCCATGTCCAGCAGGGCCCTGCAGACCCGGACCACCTGGGGGATCGGGACCGCTCCCTCCCACGGGTCGCCGAAGCACATCGACAGATAGCCCCGGACATGCCCGTCTGCCGCCTTCACCCGGCCGACCACCGGCTCGAACATCGCGAGCGCCTCGTCCACCGTGCGGTTGAGGTTGGCCTTCGCGAAGGACTCCGTGGCACTGGCGAAGACGGCGACGCGGGAGGCGCCCAGGGCGAGCGCGCGGTCCAGGCCGCGCTCGTTGGGCACGAGCACCGGCAGGTCCACCGGAAGGCCGACGATCTGCGGGAACAGCTGCTCGGCGTCGGCGAGTTGAGGCACCCACTTCGGGTGTACGAAGCTCGTCGCCTCGATCGTCGTCAGCCCCGCGTCGGCCAGGCGGCGCACGAACTCCGCCTTGATCTCCGTCGGCACGGTCGTCTTCTCGTTCTGGAGTCCGTCGCGTGCGCCCACCTCGTGGATGCGGACGCGGGCCGGCAGACCGTCGGCCGGCACGACCATGGGCAGCGTCATTTCTCCTCCACGGAGTTCTCCACCGGGGTGATGACCGCGAGCACCTGGTCCATGGCGACCGTCGTGCCCGGCGTGACGTCCAGTTCGGCGACCGTGCCGGCGTGCGGGGCGGAGATGACGTGCTCCATCTTCATCGCCTCGACGACCAGCAGACTCTGTCCGGCGGCCACCTCGTCACCGACGGCGACCTTCACCACGGTGACCGTCCCGGGCATGGGCGCGGTGAGGGAGTCGGCCCCCGCATGCCCCGCGCGCGTGAGGGACGCGGCGACGGGGTCGTGGTCCCGCACCTGCCAGGCGTCGCCGTCGCGGCCCACCCAGTCGCCGGCGCGGTGGAAGGTGTGCCGGACGCCGTCCAGGGTGACGGAGACGGTGTCGTCGGTGACGGTGCGGGTGCCGCGCGGCACGTACTCCACGGGGTCCTGCACCCGCAGGTGGAACCCGACCGGCCTGGGAACACCGCCCAGCCTCCAGCCGCTCGGCACCGAGAAGGGGTCGGTCCACCCCTCGCCCCGAGGCCGCAGCGCCTCCAGCCGTACGGCCGCCGCCGCCTCGTACACCTCCTCCGGGACCTCGGCCGACACCAGCGAGTCGACCTCGCGCTCGACCAGCCCCGTGTCCAACGCGCCCGCCACCACCGCCGGATGCGCCAGCAGCCGGCGCAGGAACCCCGCGTTGGTCTGCACGCCCAGCGTCACCGTCTCCGCGAGGGCGGCCCGCAGCTTCCGGATCGCCGTCGCCCGGTCCGGTCCGTACGCGATCACCTTGGACAGCATCGGGTCGTACAGCGAGCCGACCTCCGTGCCCTCACTGAGCCCGGAGTCGGTGCGGACGCCGTCGCCCTCGGGCTCGTGCAGCCGCAGCACCGTGCCGCCGGAGGGGAGGAACCCGCGGGCCGGGTCCTCCGCACACACGCGTGCCTCGATCGCGTGTCCGGTGAGCGTGATGTCGTCCTGCCCGAACGGCAGTTGCTCGCCCGCGGCCACCCGCAGCTGCCACTCCACCAGGTCCAGGCCCGTGATCAGCTCGGTCACCGGGTGCTCGACCTGCAGCCGGGTGTTCATCTCCATGAAGTAGTACGAGGACGGGTCGTTGCCCGGCACGATGAACTCCACCGTGCCCGCGCCCCGGTATCCGCACGACCGCGCCGCCTGCACCGCGGCCTCGCCCATCGCGGCCCGCGTCTCCTCGTCGAGAAGCACGCTCGGTGCCTCCTCGATGATCTTCTGGTGCCGACGCTGGAGCGAGCACTCACGCTCGCCCAGATGCACCACGTGCCCGTGGCCGTCGGCCAGCACCTGGATCTCGATGTGCCGGGGCCGGTCCACCCACCGCTCGACGAGAAGCGTGTCGTCGCCGAAGGAGGCGCGGGCCTCGCGGCGGGCGGCGGCGATCTCGTCGGCCAGCACGGCGGCGTCCCGCACCAGCCGCATGCCCTTGCCGCCACCGCCCGCCGACGGCTTGAGCAGCACCGGCATCCCGATCTCCCGGGCGGCATCGGAGAGTTGGGCGTCGGAGAGCCCGCTGCCGGTGGACCCGGGCACGACCGGCACCCCGGCCGCCCGCACCGTCTCCTTGGCCCGGATCTTGTCGCCCATGAGGGAGATGGCCTCTGCCGGAGGCCCGATGAACACCAGCCCGGCGTCGGCGCACGCGCGCGCGAAGTCGGCGTTCTCCGCGAGGAAGCCGTACCCGGGGTGCACGGCCTGCGCACCCGCACGGGCCGCCGCCTCCAGCAGCCGCTTCACGGACAGATAGCTCTCGGCCGCCGGCGCCGGACCGATCCGGACCGCCGTGTCGGCCTCCCGCACATGCCGTGCGTCCGCGTCGGCGTCGGAGAAGACGGCGACGGAGCGCACACCCATCGACCGCAGCGTACGGATCACGCGGACCGCGATCTCGCCCCGGTTGGCCACAAGCACTGTGTCGAACACAAGTCCCCTCCTCACATCCGGAAGACGCCGAACTGGGGCTCACCCAGCGGCGCGTTGGCACAGGCGGTCAGGGCGAGGCCCAGCACCTGACGGGTCTCCAGCGGGTCGATGACGCCGTCGTCCCAGAGGCGGGCGGTGGCGTAGTAGGCGCTGCCCTGGCGCTCGTACTGCTGCCGGATCGGCGCCTTGAACGCCTCTTCCTCGTCGGCGGGCCACTCCTCGCCGCGCGCCTCCAGCTGGTCCCGCTTGACGGTCGCGAGGACGGACGCGGCCTGCTCGCCGCCCATCACGGAGATCTTGGCGCCGGGCCACATCCACAGGAAGCGGGGGGAGTAGGCCCGGCCGCACATCGAGTAGTTGCCTGCGCCGTACGAGCCGCCGACGACGACCGTCAGCTTCGGCACGCGCGTGCACGCCACCGCCGTCACCATCTTGGCGCCGTGCTTGGCGATGCCGCCCGCCTCGTAGTCCTTGCCGACCATGAACCCGGAGATGTTCTGCAGGAACACCAGCGGAATCCCGCGCTGGTCGCACAACTCGATGAAGTGGGCGCCCTTCTGGGCCGACTCGGAGAAGAGGATGCCGTTGTTGGCGACGATCCCGACCGGGTGACCGTGGACGCGGGCGAACCCGGTGACCAGGGTCTGCCCGAACTCGCTCTTGAACTCGGAGAAGCGCGACCCGTCGACCACGCGCGCGATGATCTCCCGTACGTCATAGGGGGTACGGGAGTCGACGGGGACGGCGCCGTAGAGACCGTAGGGATCGACCTTCGGCTCCGTGATGGACGTGACCTCCCAGGGCAGGGCCCCGCGCGCGGGAAGCGTCGCCGCGATGTTCCGTACGATCCGCAGCGCGTGCGCGTCGTCCTCCGCGAGGTGGTCGGTCACGCCCGACACACGCGCGTGGACGTCACCACCGCCCAGCTCCTCGGCGGTGACCACCTCACCGGTGGCCGCCTTCACCAGGGGAGGCCCGCCCAGGAAGATGGTCCCCTGGTTGCGGACGATGACCGCCTCGTCGCTCATGGCCGGGACGTACGCCCCGCCGGCCGTGCACGACCCGAGGACGGCGGCGATCTGCGGGATACCGGCGCCCGACATCCGCGCCTGGTTGTAGAAGATCCGCCCGAAGTGCTCCCGGTCCGGGAAGACCTCGTCCTGCATGGGCAGGAAGGCGCCCCCGGAGTCGACCAGGTAGATGCACGGCAGCCGGTTGTCGAGGGCCACCTCCTGGGCGCGCAGATGCTTCTTCACCGTCATCGGGTAGTACGTGCCGCCCTTGACGGTCGCGTCATTGGCGACGACCACGCACTCGCGCCCGCTCACCCGCCCGATCCCGGCGATCACCCCGGCGGCCGGGGCGGCGCCGTCGTACATCCCGTCGGCGGCGAGGGGAGCCAGCTCCAGAAACGGCGAGCCCGGGTCGAGCAGGGCGTCCACCCGGTCCCTCGGCAGCAGCTTCCCGCGCGCGGTGTGCCTGGCCCGCGCCTTCTCGCCGCCGCCGAGCCGGGCCGCGGCCAGCTTGCCGCGCAGCTCCTCGGCGAGCGCCCGGTGCGCCGCCTCGTTGGCCCGCCAGGCCTCCGACGCGGGGTCTGCCGCGCTCGTCAGCTCCGGTGCCTCGTGCATCCTGCGGTCCCCTCACCCAGTGGTCGACTGTTAATGAGCGTTAACCATTTCCTTCAGGTTAACGACCGCTAACCTCCCTGTCTAGAATTGCTTCCATGGCCACCAGAACCGACGCCCCCACCCGCCGCGAGCAGATCCTCAAGGAGGCCGCGCGGCTGTTCGCCGAGCGCGGGTTCCACGGGGTCGGAGTCGACGAGATAGGTGCCGCGGTCGGCATCAGCGGCCCGGGCCTGTACCGCCACTTCGCGGGCAAGGACGCGATGCTCGCCGAGCTGCTCGTCGGTATCAGCGGCCAGCTGCTGACCGGCGCCAAGCGGCGGCTGGCCGAGGCGGACGGCACGCTCCCCGAGGCGGTCCTCGACTCGCTCATCGAGGGCCATATCGACTTCGCGCTCGACGACCGCCCCCTGATCACCCTGCACGACCGCGAGCTGGACCGCCTCCGCGACAGCGACCGCAAGCTGGTCCGCCAACTGCAGCGGCAGTACGTCGAGCTGTGGGTGGGGGCCCTTCGCGAGGTCTACCCGGGACTGGCCGAACCCGCCGCCCGTTCCGCCGTCCACTCCGTCTTCGGCCTCCTGAACTCCACCCCGCATCTGGGCCGCCCCGGCTCCCTCCCCGGCCGCGGCACCACGGCGGAACTGCTGCACCGGATGGCGCGGGGCGCCTTCGAAGCGGCCGGGGCGGAGTGACGAGCGTTACGGGATCACCTCTGGACGCCTCTCGCTACCCGCCGGTACCTTGATGTTCTGAGCAAGCGCTTAGACACGTACCTGGAGGTGGCGGCGGTGCGCCGTACTGTGTTCAACGAGGACCACGAGGCGTTCCGGGAGACCCTGCGGGCCTTCATCGAGGCCGAGGTCGTCCCGGTCTACGACGAGTGGTTCGCGGCCGGCCAGGCGCCGCGCGAGTTCTACTACAAGCTCGCCGAGCTGGGCCTCTTCGGTATCAACGTCGACGAGGAGTACGGCGGCGCCGGCATCGACTCGTACAAGTTCGAGGCCGTGATGTACGAGGAGACCGCCCGCGCGGGCGTCCACTTCGGCGGCTCCGGCGTGCATGTGCTGCTCGGACTGCCGTACATCAAGATGCTCGCCACCGACGAGCAGAAGAAGCGGTTCCTGCCGAAGTTCGTCTCCGCCGAGGAGATGTGGGCCCTCGCGATGACCGAGCCGGGCACCGGCTCCGACCTCGCGGGCATGAAGACCACCGCCAAGCTGAGCGAGGACGGCACGCACTACGTCCTCAACGGCTCCAAGACCTTCATCACCGGTGGCGTGCACGCCGACCGTGTGATCGTCTGCGCCCGCACCTCCGCGCCCACCGCCGAGGACCGCCGCCACGGCATCTCCCTCTTCGCCGTGGACACCAAGTCCGAGGGCTACTCCATCGGCCGCAAGCTCGACAAGCTCGGCCTGCGCACCTCCGACACCGCCGAGCTGGCGTTCGTCGACGTCAAGGTGCCCGTCGAGGACCTGCTCGGCGAGGAGAACAAGGGCTTCTACTACCTCGGCCACAACCTGGCGTCCGAGCGCTGGGGCATCGCCTTCGGCGCCTACGCGCAGGCCAAGGCCGCCGTCCGGTTCGCCCAGCAGTACGTCCAGGAGCGCACCGTCTTCGGCAAGCCGGTCGCCTCCTTCCAGAACACCAAGTTCGAGCTGGCCGCCTGCAAGGCCGAGGTGGACGCGGCCGAGGCCGTCGTCGACCGCGCCCTGGAGGCCCTGGACGCGGGCGAGCTGACCCCCGCCGAGGCCGCCAGCGCCAAGCTGTTCGCCACCGAGGTCGCCCACCGCGTCATCGACCGCTGCCTCCAGCTGCACGGCGGCTACGGCTTCATGAACGAGTACCCGATCGCCCGCCTGTACGCGGACAACCGCGTCAACCGCATCTACGGCGGCACCAGCGAGATCATGAAGACGATCATCGCCAAGGACATGGGTCTGTAAGCCGCCCGAAATTACTGGCCGGTACAACTAGACGTCATGAGCCAGGCACTACAGGGTCTCCTCGATCTGCTCGACCTGGAGCAGATCGAGGAGAACATCTTCCGCGGCCAGTCCCGCTCCGCCGTCGTCCCGCGCGTGTTCGGCGGTCAGGTCGCGGCGCAGGCGCTCGTCGCCGCCGGGCGTACGGTCCCCGAGGACCGGCACGCCCACTCCCTCCACGCGTACTTCCTGCGCACCGGCGACCCCGGCGCGCCCATCGTCTACACCGTCGACCGTATGAACGACGGCCGCTCCTTCACGGCGCGCCGGGTCATCGCGGTCCAGCACGGACAGCCGATCTTCGCCCTCTCCGCGTCCTTCCAGCGCCACGAGGAGGGCTTCGAGCACCAGGCCCCCATGCCGTCGGCCCCGGACCCGGCCACCCTCCCCACCTCCGAGGAGCGGCTGCGCGGCTACGACCACCTGGACCCCAAGGTCGTCGAGAGGTTCCTGGAGGCGCGCGAGTCGATCGACCTGCGCTATGCCGACGAGCCCCCGTACGGAAAGTTCGGCGAGCCGCGCGAACCGCACTCCCAGGTCTGGTTCCGCACCAACGGCAAGCTCGAAGGCGCCGTCGACGAACCCCTGCTGCACGTCGTCCTCGCGACCTACGTCTCCGACATGACCCTCCTCGACTCGATCCTCCTCGCGCACGGGCGCGGCGGCTGGGCGGTCGGGGATGTCGTAGGAGCCTCGCTCGACCACGCGATGTGGTTCCACCGCCCCTTCCGCGCCGACGAATGGCTCCTGTACGACCAGGAGTCGCCGTCGGCACACGGGGGCCGTGGACTCGGTCAGGCCCGGATCTACACCCAGGACGGGCAGCTGGCCATCTCGGTCGTCCAGGAAGGCGTGGTCCGCGCTCCCCGCTGACCCCGAGGATGGGGACATGACAGAGACGTGGAACTGGCGGGGCGGGCGGATCCGGGACGCGTTCCTCTCGGCGGCGGACATCGCCGTCGAGCTGCTGGCCGAGCCCGCCGTGGCGGCGGCCTGGGACGGGCCGGGTGTGCTCCAGGACTTCGGCGTGCGGGGGCTCGCGGGGCATCTGTTCTGGCCCGAGCTGGCGCTTCCCGGGATGCTCGCCGACCCGCTCCCCTCCGAAGCGGTCATCCCCCTGCGGACGTACTACCTGGAGAAGGTCATCTGGTTGGACGCCGGAGCCGACGCACCCGTGAGCGCCCGTATCCGTCAGGGCGGCGAGGCCACGGCCGCGGACGGCCATGCGGCACTGCACGCGCGCGTGCGCCAGGCGCTCGACCGGCTCCGGAAGGCCGTCCCGGCCGCTCCCGCCGTACGCCCGGTGCACATCTCCACCTGGGGCGACTGGTCCCTGGAACTCGACGACTTCCTGCTCACCCGGCTGATGGAACTCGTCGTCCACGCCGACGACCTGGCGTGCAGCGTGGGCCTGCCGACGCCGGAGTTCCCGGAGGAGGTGACCGCCCCGGTGGTCGAGCTACTGGCCCGGCTGGCGGTCCGGCGCCACGGCACGGTCGACGTCATCCGGGGACTCGCCCGCGCCGAGCGCGCCCCCGCGTCGATCGCCGGGATCTAGCCGCGGCTAGGGGGTGTCCGGCGGATCAGCTCGGCGTCTCGGGGGGCCTGGCACGCGCTCCCCCACTGCCTTGATGGCGTGGGGGGACCCCCAGCCGCGTTG
>NZ_JBSFHA010000079.1:0-52907 GCF_053596855.1 Streptomyces sp. NPDC001617 | reverse complement strand
GCCGGGTGGCGGGGGCGGCCGCGACGGCGCGCAGGGTGTCGCCGAGCGCCGCCTCGGCCAGGGCCGCGGCCTCGGCGGGGCTGAACGGCGGGGTGAGCCGGGTCTTGACCCGCCCCGGCAGCGGTTCCTTGGCGATGACGAGCAGCGTGGTCACCGTACGGCCCTCCCGACGGCCGGGGGCTCCGCCAGAACGCGGCTCATGTCCCGTACCGCCCGCCAGGTGCCGCGCCAGGTGCCCGTCACCTTGGAGGCGCCGGTCCGGGGCAGATACGGCACGTCGTGCTCGCCGATCCGCCAGCCCGCGTCGGCCGCGCGCACCACCATCTGGAGCGGGTAGCCGCTGCGCCGGTCGTCGAGGCCGAGGGAGAGCAGTGCCTCACGGCGGGCGGCGCGCAGCGGACCGAGGTCGTGCAGACGCAGTCCGGTACGGCGGCGCAGCAGTCGCGCGAGCGCCAGGTTGCCGGCCCGGGCGTGCGCGGGCCAGGCACCCCGGCCCTGGGCCCGACGCCGCCCGAGCACCAAGTCGGCCTCTCCGGCCCGGACTTCGCGCACGAAGGGCACGAGCAGCGCCGGGTCGAGGGAGGCGTCGCAGTCGCAGAAGCAGACGATGTCGGCGGTGGCGGCGGTCAGCCCGGCGTGGCAGGCGGCACCGAAACCGCGGCGCGGCTCGTGGACGACGGTCGCGCCGAGCGAGCGGGCGATGTCCGCCGACCCGTCGGAGGAGCCGTTGTCGACGACCAGGGCCCGCCAGCCCACCGGGATCCGTTCCAGTACCCAGGGGAGGGCCCCGGCCTCGTCGAGACAGGGAAGCACCACGTCCACGCCGGTCGGTGCTGAGGGTGATGAGGTGGTCACGAGGATCACCCTACGAACGGGAAGCGGGCATATCGGACGAGCGCTCCTTACGAAACACGGACGTCGGGGCCCGCGCGCGGTCTCGGGAGCGACGCCCGCGACGCCCCGGTGCGAGGCTGGGGACATGCAGCAGCCGTACGCACCCACGGGGGCGAAAGCCATGGACGGGACCGCCGGACCGCAGCGGCAGGGCACCGCCGAGGAGGCGCCGGCGGCGTCGGCCGCTCCCGGTGCCGCCCGTGTCCTGGTGGTCGACGACGACCCGACCGTCGCGGAGGTCGTCGCCGGCTACCTCGGCCGCGCCGGTTTCCTCGTCGACCGCGCCGACGACGGCCCCGCCGCCCTCACCCGGGCCGCCGCCCACTGGCCCGACCTGGTCGTCCTCGACCTGATGCTGCCCGGCATGGAGGGTCTGGAGGTCTGCCGGCGGCTGCGGGAACGCGCCCCCGTACCGGTCGTGATACTCACCGCCCGCGGCGACGAGGACGACCGCATCCTGGGTCTGGAGGTCGGCGCCGACGACTACGTGACCAAGCCCTTCAGCCCCCGCGAACTGGTCCTGCGGGTGGCGTCGGTGCTGCGCCGCACCCGCCCCGCCCCGGTCACCCGTCCGCTCGCCGCGGCCGGTCTCACCGTCGACCCCGCCGCTCGCCGCGCCACCAGGAACGGTACCGAACTCGCCCTCACCCTCCGGGAGTTCGACCTCCTCGCCTTCTTCCTGCGCAACCCGGGGCGGGCGTACAGCCGGGAGGACCTGATGCGTGAGGTGTGGGGCTGGGACTTCGGCGACCTGTCCACCGTGACCGTCCATGTCCGACGGCTGCGCGGCAAGGTCGAGGACGACCCGGCCCGGCCGCGTCTGATCCAGACCGTCTGGGGTGTGGGCTACCGCTTCGAACCGGAGGGGGAGTGACCGTGCGGGACACCGTTCTCATCGCCGGGTACGCCTTCGCCGGCGCCGCCGCCACGGGCCTCGCCGGAGCGGCCGCACTGCGCCTCGTCCGGCGCCGCTCGCTCACCCTGTCCGTCACGGTGGTCGCCGCGGTCGGCGTGGGCGGTGTGCTGGCCGGCACCCTAGCGGTCGCCTGGGCGATGTTCCTGTCCTCGCACGACCTCACGGTCGTGACCACGGTCGTCGCCATGGCGGCCGTCGTCTCCCTGGTGACCGCGCTGCTGCTGGGCCGCTGGGTGGTCGCCCGCAGCCACGAACTCGCCGTGGCCGCACGCTCGTTCGGCGAGGCCGGGGACTTCGCCGCACCCGGCGTGCCCGCGACCGCCGAACTGGTGGCGGTCAGCCGCGAGTTGGCCGCCACCAGCGCCCGGCTCGCCGAATCCCGGGACCGCGAACGCGCGTTGGAGTCCTCCCGGCGCGACCTCGTGGCCTGGATCTCCCACGACCTGCGTACCCCGCTCGCCGGACTGCGCGCCATGTCGGAGGCCCTGGAGGACGGGGTCGCCGCCGACCCCGACCGCTATCTCCGGCAGATCCGCACCGAGGTCGACCGCCTCAACGACATGGTCGGCGACCTCTTCGAACTCTCCCGCATCCACGCGGGGACGCTGCCGCTGAGCCGGAGCCGGGTCTCCCTGTACGACCTGGTGGGCGATGCGCTCGCGGGCGCCGATCCACTGGCGCGGGAGTACGGGGTACGGCTGGTCGGTGACGGCGTGGAGCCGGTGCCGGTCGAGGTGGACGGCAAGGAGATGAGCCGCGTCCTGGGCAACCTGCTGGTCAACGCCATCCGCCGGACACCCGCCGACGGCACGGTCGCGGTCGCCGCCGCGTCCGGCCCCGACGGGGTCGTCCTGTCCGTCACGGACGGCTGCGGGGGAATCCCCGAGGAGGATCTGCCGCGCGTCTTCGACACCGGCTGGCGCGGCACCCACGCCCGCACCCCGCCGGCCGGCGCGGGTCTGGGCCTCGCCATCGTGCGTGGGATCGTCGAGGCCCACCAGGGCCGGGCCACCGTACGCAACATCCCCGGCGGCTGCCGCTTCGAGGTCACGCTGCCCGTGGCACCGTGAGGTCGGGCCGCCGGGCCCGAGGCCGGCTCACCCGGCGGCCGCGAACTCCCGCATCCCCTCCGCGAACCCGACCTCCGGCTTCCAGCCCAGCTCGGCCCGCAGCCGGGCGGAGTCGGCCGTGACATGCCGTACGTCCCCCAGGCGGTACTCCCCGGTGACGACGGGCTCGGGCCCGCCGTGGGCGTCGGCCAGGGCACGCGCCATCTCGCCCACCGTGCGGGGCTCACCGCTGCCGGTGTTGTACGCGGTCAGTGTGCCCGGCGCCGAACTCGCCTCCAGCGCCACGACATTGGCCGTGGCCACATCCCGTACGTGCACGAAGTCCCGGCGCTGGCGGCCGTCCTCGAACACGCGGGGCGCCTCGCCCCGGGCCAGCGCGGACCGGAAGAAGGAGGCGACGCCGGCGTACGGGGTGTCGCGGGGCATCCGGGGCCCGTACACGTTGTGGTACCGCAGCGAGACCGCCGACCCGCCCGTCGACCGGGCCCAGGCGGCCGTCAGATGCTCCTGGGCCAGCTTCGTCGTGGCGTACACGTTGCGCGGATCGACGGGCGCGTCCTCACCGACCAGCCCCGGCCGCACCTCGGCGCCGCACACCGGGCACCTCGGCTCGAACCGCCCCGCCGCCAGATCGGCGACGGCCCGCGGCCCCGGCCGTACGACCCCGTCGCGCGGGCACGTGTACCGCCCTTCCCCGTACACGACCATCGACCCGGCCAGCACGAGGTGCCGTACGCCCGCCTCGGCCATGGCGGTGAGCAGCACGGCGGTGCCGAGATCGTTGCGGGAGACGTACTCCGCCGCGTCCCCGAACCCCACGCCCAGCCCCACCATCGCGGCCTGATGGCACACGGCGTCCACCCCCGCCAGCGCCCGCCCGACCGCCGCCGGATTCCGCACGTCGGCGCCAGGACCCTCCCGCACGTCGAACACGACGGGCTCGTGCCCGCGCCCCTCCAACGCCTCCACGACATGGGACCCGATGAACCCGGCACCGCCGGTGACCAGTACACGCATACGCCCACGCTAGGCCGGAGAGCCCGCCCACCCGGACGCCAGCGCAGGCACGTCACGACTCCGTAAGACACGTGGTGGGATCACACTCTGTGAATTGAGTGGGGGCACCTGTGGATTTCCGTACCCCCGCATGACGACCGGTGGCCGGATGCCAGGATGGGGCGCCATGACAGCAGGGTGGTGTTCTCGCACGGTTCGGGCCGCGGTGTTCGCGGTCGTCTGTGTGCTGCTCGCCGCTCTGGGGCACGTGCTGATGTCCGGTGGTCATGTGCCCGCCTGGGCGTTGGTCGCCGGTGTGGTCGGGACGGGTGGCGTCGGCTGGGGGCTGGCGGGGCGGGAGCGTGGAGCGGCGCTGATCGTAACCGGCGTGGTCGTCGTCCAGGCCGTGCTGCACGAGGTCTTCTCGCTCGCGCAGCCGTCGTCGGGCGCGTCGGCCGCCATGGACATGGGCTCGATGGACATGGGCTCCATGCCGATGGGTTCCGTGGAACACGGTCCCAGGGATCACATGGGACACGTCGGGGAAGCGACGGTCGGCGATGGTTCGTCGTCCGGCATGCTCGCCGCCCATCTGCTCGCCGCGCTCCTGACCGGTCTGTGGCTGGCGTACGGCGAGAGGGCCGCCTTCCGGATCCTGCGGGCCGTGGCCGGGTGGCTGGCCGCGCCGCTGCGGCTGCTGCTGGCGCTGCCCGTCCCCCCGGACCGCCCGCGCGTCCGCCCGCGCCGCCCCCGCTCGGACCGGGCGCCGCGCCTTCGTCATCTCGTTCATGCGATCACCTCTCGGGGACCCCCTGCGGCGACGGCTGTCGTCTGAGGACAGCCGGCTTCCCGGGGCCGCCCCTGCGCGCCTCGGGCCCCGGCCGTACGCCCGCCCCCGCGCCGTAGCGTCAGCACGCCGCCGCGCCCGAGCGTCGTAGGGCCGTCTCCCCTTCACCGGACCGCCCGCGCCCTCGCGCGCCCCGGTCCGGATCACGGATCCCGAGAAGGACACCAGGTGATCACCTCCGCATCCGCCGACGAGTCGACAACCTCCTGGGCGCTGGCCGCCCGGGGCGGCGACACGGACGCCGTCGAGCACTTCGTCACCGCTCTGCACCGCGACGTCCGGCGTTACGTCGCCCATCTGTGCGGCGACCCGCAGGCCGTCGACGACCTCGCCCAGGACACCTTCCTGCGCGCGCTCGGCAGCCTGCACCGCTTCGAGGGCCGTTCCTCGGCGCGCGCCTGGCTGCTGGCCATCGCCCGGCGGGCGGTCGTCGACAGCTATCGGTACGCCGCCGCCCGCCCCCGCCTGTCCGACGTACCGGACTGGCAGCTGGCCGTGGAGCTGTCCCAGCCGTGCGACCTGCCCGGCTTCGACGACGGCATCGCGCTGTTGGACCTGCTGGCCGCACTCCCCGACGAGCGTCGGCAGGCGTTCGTCCTGACCCAGCTGGTCGGCCTCCCGTACGAGGAGGCGGCCGAGGTCAGCGACTGCCCGATCGGCACGGTCCGCTCCCGCGTGGCCCGCGCCCGGGCGACCCTGCTGGATCTGCTGGCCGACACGGAGGAGCCGGTCGTAGTGGCGGCGGTCTGAGCCGTGTGCGGGCATGCTGGTGTCCGTACACACGGGCGACCGGGAGGTGCCGGGATGCGGCGGTGGGCCGGAGTCTGGACGGTCGCCGGGGCGGCGGTCCTGGTGGCGTGCGGTACGTCGGCGGGAGGGCCGTCGGGGAGGAGCGGCAGTCCGGCGGTGCCGTCCGGCGGGGCGCCGACCCGGACGTCCGCCGTCCCGTCACCGTCCACGAGCCCGTCCGGATCGGCCACCGCACCGCCCCCTTCGGCGGCGAGCTGTGTCTCCGGGCATGCGGAGGTCACCGTCGGCCCGGGTGGCGCGGTCGTGCGGCGGCTGTGCGTGCGGCCGGGGACCGTGGTGTCCCTCGTCCTGGAGCCCCGCGTCGACGACAAGCGCTGGACGGCCGTACTGAGCTCCGCACCGGCCCTCGTCGTGGCCTCCGGATGGCGGCTGGACACGGACGGCACCGCCCACGCCTCACTGCGGTGCGCCGGTACCCGGGGCGGTACGGCCGTGGTCACGGCGCAGGCGAAGGCACTGGACGTGGCGGGTGCGGCGCGGACCGCCTTCACGCTGCACGTGGACGTGGTCTCGTACACGACACAGGGGTGACCCCGGCCCAGCAGCGGGCCGGAGTCACCCCTGTCGTGCCGCCGCGTCAGCCGCAGTCGCGCACCTTGATCGTGTAGATGCCGCGGCCGTGGGTGGCCGCGTACAGGGTGCTGCCGTCGGGGCTCAGCTTCAGCTGGAGCACGGCGACGGCCGGGAGGCTGCCGACGCGCTGCCAGGTCGTGCGGCCCGGCGCCCGGTAGACGACACCGAGGTCGGTGGCGACGGCGAGGCCGCCGTTCGGCGTGACGACGGCGGAGTTCGTCGGCACGTCGGGGAGGTTCTTGGAGATGTCCTTCCAGGTGGTGCCGCCGTCGGTGGACTCGAAGACATGGCCGACGCCGGCGCCGGGACCCTCGGTCCAGTGCCGGGAGAAGCCGTTGACCGCGAGGTAGACGTGGTCGGCGTTCTTCGGGTCGACGGCGAAACCGCTCAGGTAGCGGTTGGGTACGGTGCCGTCCGCGCCGGTGGCGGGGAGGGTGATGTCGTGCCAGCCGGTGCCGTCCGCGTTGCCGACGGAGATGCCGCGGGCGAAGCCCTGGTTGTTGCAGGGGCCGCACCAGGCCGCGTACACCTTGCCGCCCGAGGCCGCGACGGCGGTCGCGGTATGGCCCGCGCCGAGGTCGTAGACGCTCTTCCACTCGTCGCCGCTGCGGATGGCGTACCCGTGGGTCTGCACCCACACATGCCGGCCGCCCGCGATCCACGTCGAGCTGCTCTTCAGGTCGGCCGCGAGCGGGGCGATGAAGCGGGCCTCGCCGGTGGCGTTGTCGGCCGGGGCGACGTTGTAGGAGGTGGCCTTGCTGGAGTCGGTGATCCAACTGCCGTCGTTCACGGCGCAGTTCTGCGTCACCTGGATCGCGAGGTACACGTACTCCTCGGCGATGTCGCACCCGTTGGCCGGGTCGGTGAGCGTGTCACCGCCGTCGCCGCCGAAGTTGGAGCCCATCACCTTGTCGTTGCTGCGCAGGACGGACTGGCCGTTGTCCTGCAGACCGCCGGTGACCGAAACCCCGCCGTACGTCAGGTCCTTGCCGACGCCCACCGAGTAGTACTGCAGGGTGTCGATCGTGCCGTCGTTCAGTGAGGTCCAGTCGGTGGCATGGCCGGAGGCGTCCTGGGAGCCGTTGACCGGGCGCTTGTAGACACCGCCGTCGTTGCCGACGTACACGAAGCTCTTGCCGTGGTAGCTGCCGATCGCGACGCCGTGCTGGTCGGAGTGGGTGGTCGGGTTGCAGTCGCCGGTCTGCTTGGCCGGGTCGATGGACCAGCAGGGGAAGGAGAAGTTCCAGTACGGGCCCACGGCGGACCAGGTGGAGCCGCCGTCCTTGGTCTCGTAGACCTCCTCCAGGCCCGCGTAGACGTGGTCCGCGTTCTTCGGGTCGACGGTGAGGAACTGGTTGTACCAGGCCTGTACGCCCGGCATGTAGCCGCTGGTGGTCAGCGCCGAACCGTCGGCCGCCAGGCCCTGGTAGTCGGCGATCTTCGTCCAGGGGCCGGTGGGGGAGCCGGACTTGGAGACGTAGACGCCCTCCAGGCCGCTGTCCGGGTTGGTGTTCAGCTGCTCGGGCGACTGGTCGATGGCGTAGTAGCGGGAGCCGTCGGCGGAGCGGGCGAAGGTGACGTTGCCGACGTTGTCCGCGTCGGCCGGCAGGTCACCCAGGCCGCTGGTGATCCGCGTCCAGGTGCCGTCCGTGCTCTTGGTGTAGAAGCCGTTGTAGTCGTCACCGCTGCGCCAGCCGACCGCGAGGACGACCTTGCTCGGGTCCTTGGGGTCGATGGCGATGTCGTTGGCGATGTTCTTGTACGCGGCCGACGGGTCGCTCGCGAGTGAACCGCCCGGCAGATAGTCGGGGTTGGGCGCGAACTCCAGCTTCCAGGCGCCCTTCAGCGTCTTGACGGAGTGGCTCCACACACCTTCGCTGGTCGCCGCCCACACCTTGCCGCCGCCGAAGCGCAGTTCATGGATGGTGGTGGACTCCAGCTGGTCGCCGCCGACCCGGCTGCGGGCGGAGAAGGTGCCGTGGTGCGGGTGGGACAGGACGTAGACGCCGCTGCCGAGGTAGGCGTCGGCGTTGGTGGTCGCCTCGCCGGTGCCCAGCCACAGCCGTCCGCCGCCGTCCAGCGCGAGCGCGCCGGTGGACTGCGAGGACAGCTTGTCGCTGATCGGCTGCCAGTGCCCGCCGCCCGACCGGGACCGCCACACACCGCCGCCCGCGCTGCCCGCGTAGACGTAGCCGTCGTCGTCGGCGGCGATCGCGGCCATCCGGCCGGTCACGTTGCCCGAGCCGCCGCTGGAGTTGGAGTCGATGTCGCGGTAGCGCGCGTCGTCGGAGTTGTACGGCAGATCGGTGACGTTGCGCCAACTGCCGCCGGTGCTGGGCAGGTTGGTGAGGTCGCCCCAGGCGGCACCGTAGGCGCCGGGTGCGACGATGCCGGGCGAGGTGCGGGCCTCGGCGTACTGGTCGGCGCCCTCGGCTATCTCGTCGGCCTCGTTGCCGTCGTCACCGTCCTCGCCCTTCAGGCTGGGGCTCATGGCGCCCACCGACTGCTCGCGCTGGGCGGCGAGTCGAGCCAGTGCGCGGGCGCCGAAGGGGCTGTTGTGGCCGCCGGGCGCGGCGCTTGCGGGTACCGCGACGAGTGCGGCGGTTGCGGCGATGGCGCAGGTCGTGAGCCAACGTCTTCTTCGGGTTGATACTGACACCGGGTCCTCCCAAACGGGCTTGCGTACGGCCGTCGCTGGGACCTGATCACAGGCGGAAAGGGGTGTCCGGAACTTGGACAGTCTTTGACTGGAACCTGTCACTTCATGTGCCGGGTGTCGGCGTCGACAAGGAAGGTGCGACCCTATGCGCCCCTGGCGGTTCGTGGTGTGGTTCGGCACGGTGAGTCTGCTCGCGGACTTCGTCTACGAGGGCGCTCGCTCGATCACCGGGCCGCTGCTGGCCTCGCTCGGTGCGTCGGCTCTCGTGGTGGGCGTGGTGACCGGGGCGGGCGAGGCGGCGGCGCTCGGACTGCGCCTGGTCTCGGGCCCGCTGGCGGACCGCACAGGCCGCTTCTGGGGCCTGGCGATCGCCGGTTACGCGCTGACGGTGGTCTCCGTGCCGCTGCTGGGGGTCGTGGGAGTGCTGTGGGCGGCCTGCGCGCTGGTGATCGCCGAACGTGTGGGCAAGGCGGTGCGCTCACCGGCCAAGGACACCCTGCTGTCGCACGCCACCGCCGCCACCGGGCGCGGGCGCGGATTCGCCGTCCACGAGGCGATGGACCAGGTCGGCGCGCTGATCGGGCCCCTGGTCGTGGCCGGCGTGCTCGCCCTCACCGGCGGCGACTACGGACCGGCGCTCGGTGTGCTCGCCGTCCCGGGAGTCGCCGTGCTGGGCCTGCTGGTGTGGCTGCGGGCGCGGGTGCCCGACCCGGCGGCGTACGAACGGGAGGCCGCGCCCACCTCCGAGCCCACGCCGACGGGTCGCCTGCCGCGCGCGTTCTGGACGTACGCGGCCTTCACCGCGGCCACCACCGCCGGCTTCACCACGTTCGGTGTGCTCTCCTACCACCTCGTCGAGCGGCACCTGATGACGACCGCGTGGGTGCCGGTGCTGTATGCCGCCGCCATGGCCGTCGACGCCCTCGCGGCCCTGGCGACGGGCTGGCTGTACGACCGTTTCGGGGCGCGGGTGCTGGCGGCCCTGCCGGCACTGACCGCCGCCGTCCCGATGCTGGCGTTCACGAACACGGTGACGGTGGCCGTGCTCGGCTCCCTGGTGTGGGGCGCGGCCATGGGCATCCAGGAGTCCACGCTGCGGGCCACGGTCGCCGACCTGGTGCCACCGGGGCGACGGGCGACGGCCTACGGCGTCTTCGCGGGGGTGGTCGGCGGGGCGAGCCTGGTGGGCGGGGCGCTGACCGGCGCCCTGTACGGGGTGTCGATCCCGGCCCTGATCGCGGTGGTCGTGGTCGTGCAGGTACTGGCCCTCGTTCTGCTGGTGACCGGCGCTGCGGGGCCTGAGCCGCGCGGAGGTCACTGAGGGCGGCGACCCCTGGCTTACCAGAGCGGGCTCGTCAAACCCCGTCCCCCAGAGGGGATTTCAACCGGGCGGCTGGGACGGGGACGCCGGAACTCGGCCGTTCGGAGGCTTAAGTTGTGCATCTTATTGACGGCTGCAAGAAAATAGCCCTAAGTTCGCTGGCGCTCGTTCAGTGCACTGAGCCTCCGCTCCCCCCTCCCCACAGGAGCCGCCCCCATGCCTGCCAGCACCCGCACCCGCACCCGCCGCACCCGTCTGCGCATCGCCCTGGCCGCCCTGGCCACGCTGACGTCCGCGGCCCTCACCACCCTCCCCTCGGCCGCCCGGACGGACACGGCCGTTTCCGGTCAGCTCACCGGTACCCTCACCGACGGCGCCACCTGGGTCGCGGACGTCCCGGAGCACTGGAACGGCACCCTGCTGATCTTCAGCCACGGCTTCGGCCCCACCGTCGCCAGGGACGCCCCCACCGACGCCGTACGCACACAGCTGCTGGCCGAGGGCTACGCGATGGCCGGGTCGTCCTACGACCCCCATGGCTCGATGTGGGCCCTGAACAGCGCCGAACGCGACCAGTTCGCCACCCTCGACGCCGTCACCGCGAAGATCGGCAGGCCGCACCGCACCCTCGCCATCGGCCAGTCCATGGGCGGACTCGTCAACGCCCAGCTCGCCCGTGACGGCGCCGGCCGCATCGACGGCGCGCTCGGTGTGTGCGGCCTGGTCGCGGGCGGCACCGACCTGGACAACTACCAGCTGGACGCCGAGTACACGATCGCCCGGCTGTTCCTGTCCGAGCAGGACGTCAAGCTGGTCCGCTTCGGCTCCTCCGACGAGGCGGCCGGCACCGCCAAGAAGCTCACCGACGCCGTCACGGCCGCGCAGGCCACCCCGCAGGGCCGCGCCCGGGTCGCGCTCGCCGCGGCCTTCCTCAACCTGCCCGGCTGGTCGCCCGGCAGGACCAAGCCCGCGCCGACCGACTGGGCGGGTCAGGAGGCACAGCAGTACGACTGGTTCGCGCAGGGCATCCTGTCGTTCGTCGAGGGCGGCCGGTACGCGATCGAGCAGTCCGTCGGCGGCAACAACTCCTGGAACAAGGGCATCGACTACGGCCGTCTGCTCGCCGGTTCCGCACACGCACCCCAGGTCCGTGCCCTCTACCAGGCAGCCGGTCTCGACCTGCGAGCCGACCTGAAGTCCCTGACCAAGGGCGCGTCGGTCACCGCCGACCCCGCCGCGGTCCGTACCGCCCAGCGCACCTCCTCCGCCGGTCAGGGCCTCGGTGTACCGCTGCTGGACATCCACACCACCGCCGACAACCTGGTTCCGGTGCAGCAGGAGAACCGCTTCGCCGCCCGGGTACGTGCCTCGGGCGACGGAGCACTGCTCCGCCAGGCCTTCGTCGAGCGGCAGGGCCACTGCGCCTTCACCACCGCCGAGACCGTCGCCGCCCTCCACGCCCTGGAACACCGCGTCGACACCGGCCGCTGGGACGACGTGGCGACGCCGACCGCGCTCCAGAAGTCCGCCACCGCACTCGGCCTGGATGGCGCGGCGTATGTCCCGTACTACCCGGCCCGTCTCACGGTCGGCCGCGAGGATCGGTGAAGGGTCCGGGCGGGGCGGTCTTGAGGCGGCCTCGTCTCCACCGCGTACACCCTGAGAACAGAACGAACCGGCCGACCTGGCCGATATGCCGTCTTTCCGGCCGCCCGGTCCCTGTTCACACTGCCCATGAGGGGATCGGGGGGTGGTACGGATGGCCGCGCAGCGCAGAGGACGGAAGCAGCGCAGAGGGCGGAAGAGGCAGCGGTCGGCGGGACGGGACGCGCTCTCGCGCCGGGCCGGTGCCGGGCTCGCGGGCTTGCTGGCGCTGGCCGTGTTCTGGTCGGCGATCTGGATGTACGTCGTCGGGGCCGTCGTAGCGGCTGCTGTCGGTGGGGCGGTCTGGTGGCTCTGGCGTACCGACCGGATTCTGCGCGGGCGGGATCGGGACTGGCGGGAGCAGGACGCGGTCGCGGCCGGGCGTCGGTCGCTGGCCGAGGTGGACGCCATGACCGGCACGGAGTTCGAGGAGTTGGTGGCCGCGCTGTGCCGGCGGGACGGGTGCCGTGAGGTGCGGCGCGTCGGCGGGTCCGGGGACCAGGGGGCCGATGTCGTCGGGCGGTTGCCGGACGGGCGGGCGATGGTCGTGCAGTGCAAGCGGTATGCGCCGAGTGCGGTCATCGCCAGCCGGGAGGTGCGGGATCTGCTCGGGTCCAAGGTGCACTTCGGGGCGGATGTCGCGGTGTTCGTGACGACGACCCGGTTCAGCCGTCAGGCCATGGACGTCGTGCTGAAGAACGGCATCATCGCCGTCAACCGCGACCTGTTGGGACTGTGGAACAGCGGCGCCTCGCTGCCGTCCCTTTTCGGCGTCAACGGTTCCGGGCAGGGCGACGCCCGTCACCAGGCGCGCTGGCGGACGACGTACGGGCGCAAATGGCGACGTCCGGGCCGCCCCCTGCGGGACGGCCCGGACGTCAGCGGTCTGGCTCAGTGACCGTGGCCCTGCTCAGTGACCTCGCGGATCAGGCGATGTCGAAGCGGTCCGCGTTCGAGACCTTGACCCAGGCCGCGACGAACTCCTTGACGAACTTCTCCTTGGCGTCGTCGGAGGCGTAGACCTCGGCGAGCGCGCGCAGCTCGGAGTTGGAGCCGAAGACCAGGTCGGCACGGGTGCCGGTCCACTTGACCTCGCCGGTCGCGTCGTCGCGGCCCTCGAAGGTCGTCTGGTCCTCGGACGTCGACTTCCAGGTCGTGCCCAGGTCGAGCAGGTTGACGAAGAAGTCGTTCGTGAGCTTGCCCGGGGTCTCGGTGAAGACGCCGTACGCGGTGTCCTGGTAGTTGGCGCCCAGGACACGCAGGCCGCCGACCAGGACGGTCAGCTCGGGGGCGCTCAGGCCGAGCAGGTTCGCCTTGTCGAGCAGCAGGTACTCGGCCGGCAGGCGGTTGCCCTTGCCCTGGAAGTTGCGGAAGCCGTCGGCGGTGGGCTCGAGGGCTGCGAAGGACTCCGCGTCCGTGTGCTCCTCCGTGGCGTCCACGCGGCCCGGCGTGAAGGGCACCTCGACGTCGAAGCCGGCGTCCTTGGCGGCCTTCTCCACGGCGGCCGCGCCACCGAGGATGATCAGGTCGGCCAGGGAGACCTTCTTGGCGCCGGTGTTGAAGCCGGCCTGGATGCCCTCCAGGACACGCAGGACCTGGGCGAGCTTGTCGGGCTCGTTGACCTCCCAGCCGGCCTGCGGCTGGAGGCGGATACGGGCGCCGTTGGCACCGCCGCGCTTGTCACTGGTGCGGTGGGTCGACGCGGACGCCCAGGCGGTGGAGACCAGCTGGGAGACCGTCAGGCCCGAGTCGAGCAGCTGGGCCTTCAGGGCCGCCACGTCGGCTGCGTCGATGGCCTCGCCCTCGGCCGCCGGCAGCGGGTCCTGCCACAGCAGCGTCTCCTCCGGGACCTCCGGGCCGAGGTACAGGGACTTCGGGCCCAGGTCACGGTGGGTCAGCTTGTACCAGGCGCGGGCGAAGGCGTCCGCGAACTGGTCGGGGTTCTCGTAGAAGCGCTGCGAGATCTCCTTGTAGACCGGGTCGAACTTCAGCGACAGGTCGGTCGTGAGCATCGTCGGGAGCTTCTTCTTCGACGCGTCGTGCGCGTCCGGGATGATCGCCTCGGCGTTCTTCGCGACCCACTGGTGGGCGCCGGCCGGGCTGGCGCTCAGCTCGTACTCGTACTCGAAGAGGTTCTTGAAGAAGCCGTTGCTCCACTGGGTCGGCGTGGCGGTCCAGGTGACCTCCAGGCCGGAGGTGATCGCGTCGCCGCCCTTGCCGGAGGCGTAGGTGGACGCCCAGCCCAGGCCCTGCGCCTCGATCGGGGCGGCCTCGGGCTCGGGGCCGACGTTCTCCGCGGGGCCGGCGCCGTGGGTCTTGCCGAAGGTGTGGCCACCGGCGATGAGGGCGACGGTCTCCTCGTCGTTCATCGCCATCCGGCGGAAGGTCTCACGGATGTCGCGGGCCGCGGCGATCGGGTCCGGGTTGCCGTTCGGGCCCTCCGGGTTGACGTAGATCAGACCCATCTGGACCGCGCCGAGCGGGCTCTCCAGGTCACGGTCGCCCGTGTAGCGCTGGTCGTCCAGCCAGACCTTCTCGGGGCCCCAGTAGACGTCCTCCTCCGACTCCCAGACGTCCTCACGGCCGCCGCCGAAGCCGAAGGTCGTGAAGCCCATGGTCTCCAGCGCCACGTTGCCGGCGAGGATCATCAGGTCGGCCCAGGACAGCGCCTGGCCGTACTTCTTCTTGACCGGCCACAGCAGCCGGCGGGCCTTGTCCAGGTTGCCGTTGTCCGGCCAGCTGTTCAGCGGGGCGAAGCGCTGCTGACCGGCGCCGGCGCCGCCGCGGCCGTCGCTGATGCGGTAGGTGCCCGCGCTGTGCCAGGCCATACGGATCATCAGCGGGCCGTAGTTGCCGAAGTCGGCCGGCCACCAGTCCTTGGAGTCCGTCAGCACCTCGGCGATGTCCTGTTTCACCGTCGGGAGGTCGAGGCCGTTGAACGCCTCGGCGTAGTCGAACTCCTCACCCAGCGGGTTCGCCACGGCCGGGTTCTTGGCAAGGATCTTCAGGTTGAGCCGCTCCGGCCACCACTGGCGGTTGCCGCCGCCCTGGGTCGGGTGCAGGGCGCGCGCGTCGTGTGCCACCGGGCACTTCGCCTCTACGGCGTCGTTGTTCTCAGTCATGGGAATCCTTCCGGGGGTTGGTGCTCAGGCCGTGCGTGCGGAGGAACAGTCGGGGCACAGGCCCCAGTAGATGACCTCGGCCTCGTCGATCGCGAAGCCTCGGTCGTCCGAAGCGGTGAGACAGGGGGCATGACCGACCGCGCAGTCGACGTCGAAGACGGCGCCGCACGACCGGCACACGAGGTGGTGGTGGTTGTCACCGACCCTTCCCTCGAACCGGGCCGGGCTGCCGGGCGGCTCGATGCGCCGTACCAGGCCCGCGCCGGTCAGGGCGTGGAGCGCCTCGTACACCGCTTGAAGGGATATGTGGCCGACCCGGCCGCGCACGCCCGTGGCGATCGCGTCGACGTCGAGGTGGTCACCCTCGCGGACGGTCTCGAGCAGTGCGACGCGGGCGGCGGTCACCCGCAGGCCGGCACCGCGCAGCTCATCGGCGGTGGTCGGGGGCTGGGGTGCAGTCATGGCGCCCAACCTACATCCATAAACACGAACGATTCAAGAAAACGAACCGTACAGGTTTGGTGTCCGGCCGATTGCCTCACGGTGGATCCCCGCAGATCAAGGGGTTCGCACCACTGTTCACGCATACGGGCGAACCCGTGGAGGGATGTCCGACATGTCCCTTCCTCCTGCGCTCTGCCGGAGAGCGTGGGTGTCCCCCTGACAGCGGTCGTCGCCCACGGCAGGTGTGCCGGGGCGACGGTGCTGTTGGTCGTGCTGGTGGTGCTGGGGCAGACGTGATGTCAGTCGCCGCTCCGGGACGCGGCGGCCGACCGTGAGCCGACCAGCAGCAGACACAGGACCGCGACGCCCGCGACCACGCCGGTCAGGAGCAGCAGTGGCTCCAGGGGGCGGGTGTCGGAGGCCGCGCCGGTGGTGTCGAGGGCGGGCTGGGCCGCGCCGGCAGCGGCGGAAGGGGTGGGGGACGGCGCGTCCGACGCGGGGGCGGCGGCCGACTTCGTGGCCTTCCCGGGGCTTGCTGTGCCCATGCCCGGCATGTCCGCCATGGCGGTCGACGCGGACCGTGTGGCGGGTACGGCGGCGGGTGCCGAGGTGTGGTGCTCGTGGACCGGCGCCCGCGTGGTCGGGGCGGCGGCGGGCCTGACCACCAGCTGGGCCGTCATACCCGGGTGGACGGTACAGACGTAGCCGTACGTCCCCGCCGCGGTGAAGGTGTGGCTCCAGCTGCCGCCCTTGTTCAGCATCGAGGAGTGGACCGACGCGGGGCCGGAGGTGGTCTTCACGTCATGGGGTGCCTGGTCCTGGTTGGTCCAGGTGACCGTGTCCCCGGCCGTGATGGTGAGGGCGCGGGGGCTGAACGCGTAGCCGGACATGACGACTTGGTGCGCGGTGGCGGCCTGCGCCGGGGAGGCGGGCAGCACGGTGACGGGTGCGGCCACGAGGAACGCGGCGAGCAGGGTGCGCGGGACGGTCAGGCGGGGCATGTGAACTCCGCGGCGACGAGCAGCCGGACACGGGCTGCGGGGCGGGTGCGGGGGAGGGTGAGGCCGGTCCTGCTGCGCAGCGGGCGGTACGGCATCCCGAGCGTGCCGAGGACCAGAAGCCGCTCGGCGGTGCGCTCGACGACGCGGAAGCCGAAGACGGCCTCGGCCGGGTCGCCGGACAGGGCGAGCTCGCCGGGGACATGCAGCCGGGTGGCCTCGTCCGTGGGCGTGAGGCTCGTACTGACGAACGTCAGCACCCTGCCGCCCAGCGGCCGGCCCGCGAGCTCCAGGCTCAGCACACAGTCGTCGGAGTCGGGCGCCACGGTGAGGGTCGCGTCCAGGGCGGTGAGCCGGCGGCGCAGGGTGGTCAACGGGCCGAAACGCGCGGTCAGTTCGACGATGCAGCGGTCCGGGGCGGCGGTGTAGGTGCCGGGGTCGGGCAGCCAGTCCGGTCCGGGGACGGGCGGCGGAAGGGGTGCTGTGGGAAGGGTCTCGGTGGTCATCTCGGCACCTCGGTGGGCGAGCGGAGTGACGGGCGGGGAGAATGAGGAGTGCGGCGGGCCGGCCGACTGCGACTCGGCCGGCCCGCCGCGTCCTGCTGAAGCGGGGGAAGGTCAGCAGGACTTGGTGAGGTAGTTCTGGGTCGGGGCGAGCAGGTGCTCGGCCCAGACGGTGTGCATCTTGACGTAGGCGTCCGGGTTCAGAAGGTCCGAGACCTGCTGGCCGAGGGACTCCTCCAGATGCGCCGAGTTGATGTGCTGCAGCAGCACGCTGAGGGTGTCGTCGGAGACGCTGCCGGCGCCGTTGACGGCGGGCGTGAGGATCGACTCGATCCAGACGGTGTGCATCTTGATGTAGCTGTCGAGCTTCAGCGCGTCCTGGACCTGCTGGCCCGGGGACTCCTCCAGGTGCGCCTTGTCGATGTGCTGGAGGATCGGCAGCAGCACCTGCTGGACGCTGACGCACTGCTCGTCACCGCCGTCGCCCCCGCCGCTCGTACCGCCGGAACTGCTGCCCCCGCCGGTCGAACCGCCCGTGGAGCCACCGGTGGAACCGCCGGTGCCGCCGCCGGTCGAGCCACCCGTGGAGCCACCGGTCGAACCTCCCGTCGAACCACCCGTGCTGCCCCCGGTGCTACCGCCGGAGGAGCCCGAGTCGTCGGCGACCACGGTGATCGAGGCCGTCATGTCCGGGTGGACCGCGCAGTAGTAGTCGTACGTCCCCGCCTTGGTGAAGGTGTACGACCAGCTGTCGCCCTTCTGCAGGGACCCGGAGTCGAACTTGGCCGGGCCGCTGGTGGTGGTGACGGTGTGCGGAGCGCTGTCCTCGTTGATCCACTTCACCGTGTCGCCGACCTTCACCGTCAGCTTCGGCTGGGCGAACTTGTAGTTCGTGATCTTGATGGTGTAGTCGGCGGCCGAGGTATCGGAGGCCGAGTGGTCCATGTCCGTCATCGACTGGGCGGCGGCGGCCGGCGCGGCCTGCTGCGGGGTCGCGGCCCCGGCGGACGCCTGCAGCAGACCCAGCCCGGCGACGGCCGCGATGCCCGCGCCCACGCCGGTGGCCAGCAGCACCCGGTTGCCCACCCGGGAGCGCCGGGGGCGCGGGGGAGCGGTGGTTTCTTCAGTGTGCATGGTGGTGCGTCTCCCTTGTGAGATTCCCCTGACCCTTGTGCGGGGAGGGGATGGGGCGGATGCCGGTCAGCGGCCGGGGGCGGACGTGACCAGCAGACTCGTCGCGGCGAGCACGACGAGGACGAGCCCCGTCTCCGCCGCGACCGAGTGGACGAAGGGCCGTACGGTGGCGCGGTCGCCGCGCAGCAGTACGGCGATGTCGAGCCGGGTCCTCACCCAGCCGCGGCTGCGCTGCGCGATCACCAACACCAGGGCCAGTACGGCGAGTTTGAGCAGGAGCAGCCGCCCGTAGCCGGTGTGGAAGAGGGCGTCGAAGGAGCCGACGATCTGCCAGGTCAGCACGGTTCCGGCGGCCGCGATCGCGGTGACGGAGACCGCGGCCAGGGTGGAGTAGCCGGACACGACGGCCGACAGCTCCTCGGGCCGGCGCCGGGGCAGCACCCCCAGCAGGAGGAGTGTCAGCCCGCCGAGCCACAGCGAGACGCCGAGCAGATGCACCAGGTCGGCCACCGCGCCCCAACCCGGGTGCGTGCCCTCGGAGTTGTGCCCGGTCATGCTCGTCGTCCGCAGCAGCCCGAGGGCCACCGCCAGGGCACCGACGCGCCAGCCGGGAGAGCGGGCCGCCCGGTCACCGCCCTGCAGGACGGCGGCCAGGACGATGGCCGCGAGCACCCACATCAGCACCCGGCAGGCGGCGACGATGCCGACCTCGGTGTTCAACAGGTCGGTGTAGGTGGCCCGTTGGAACACGTCACCGAGGGGGCCCATCGCGCCGTACGCGCCCTGGAGGCCCGGCGCGAGCAGGCTCGCGGCGAGACCGGCGGTCCAGGAGAGGGTGAGGATGCGGCGGGAACGGCGGTCTCGGGCGCCGTCCGGCCAGAGCAGCGCGACGAAGGCGAGGCCGCCGACGTAGAGGGCGAGCGAGAGGTAGCCGATCCAGCGGACGGCGGCCCAGGCCTTGCGGACCGTCTCGCTGGGCTGGGGGGCGGCTTGGGCCGGGGACTCGGATGCGGCGGCACCGGCGGACGCGGCCTTCGCTGCCAGGCGGAAGGCGAGCGTGCCGGAGGTGGGATGCCCGTCCTCCATGTCAAGTACCTGCCAGACCAGGGTGAGGCGGTCCTCGCCGGTGGTCCTCGGGACGGTGACCTGGACGGAGTTGCCGCCCTGCCCGGTCCTCGACAGCTTCAGCTGCTTGCCGGCCGCCCTGATGTGGACGTCGTCGAGTTCGACCGGCTCGCTGAACGTCAGACGGACGGTGGCCGGGGTGTGGGTGAGGCGGGCGCCGGCCTTGGGGCTGGAGGAGTCCAGCTCCGTGTGGGCCGAGGCCGGGGGCGCGGCGAGGAGGAGGGCGGTGAGGGCGGCGAGGAGGACGAACAGCAGGGACGGGGTGCGGGGCCTCATGGGAGGAGCTCCGGCAGGACGGAGGGGGAGGCCACGCCGACACAGAGGGAGGAGAGGGTGTCGGTGCCGGCCGAGGCGGAGGGCGAGGGGGACGGGGAGGCCGATGGGGCCAGGAGGCCGTCGAGGAGGCCGGTGACCGGGGTGGCCACGCCGTTCAACAGGGGCTTCACAAGGCTGACTTCGCCTTCCTGGCAGCTGTCCGAAGGGGTGGGAGACGGGGGCGGGGTGGGTGCCGGCGAGGGGGAGGTCGATCCGGTCCCGCCGCCCTCGCCGCCGGTGCCGTGATCGTGGCCGCCTGCTCCGCCCGTGGGTGACGTACCGCCGGCCACGGGGATTCCGGCGTCGCCGCCTCCCGCCCAGTAACCGCCTGCCGTGCCCGACCCCGTGGTTCCGGCGGAGGTGTCGGGCGGGCCGGTCTCGGAGCGGGCCGTGGGCTGGTGGGTCGCGGACGGGGCGGGGGAGGCCGGCGGGGCCGCGGTGTCGACGGTCGGTGGCGTGGAGACACCGATGCCCGAGGCGTATCCGAGGACGACGACGACGGCCGCGACGAGCGCGCCCGCGACGACCTCGTCGCGATGGTCTCCTGGCCAGGAAGCCCTGGCGAAGAAGGACATGGTCCCTCCTGACGCTGTGCGTGAACGGCGGTGACCAGGAGTGCACAGCTGGGACGATTCCCACCCGCTACGCGTCCGTTAATCGATCGTTTCGTTGCCTCTTAATCGACCTGGGGTGCTCTGTGAGAACGGACCTCACCGCCCCAATGGGCGTATTGCATTTCGTGAAGAAATCGGAGGGAACGTGAATTCGAACGCGCAGGGTATTTCTTTCTTCACCGAATCACCGTGAATGCATATGCCTTATGTGTCGGTGTGCAACTCGACGCAGCACGCGCCTTGTCGAGGCGTCAGTACCGCGGTGGTCTCGCGATGGCCGGAGGCGGCGAGGCAGCCGGAGAGGAACGCGTGGTTCATGCCGCAGATCAGATCCGGGGCCTGTGCGGCGACCGGATGGAAAGGGCAGTTGCGCAGCACCGTGCGGCCGGCGCCCGCGTCCTCCGGCTCGAATCCGAGGGATTCCAGGACGGCCTTGACATCCCCGGCACCGGCCCCGGCGCCGAGCGCTTCGCCCTGTTCCCCGGCGACCCGGAAAGCGGCCTCCTGTGCGCCCTCGCCGGGCTGCTGCGCGGTCAGGGCCTCGGTGAGGAGGGAGGCCAGCAGATCGTGGCGGCGTGGGGGGAGGCTCAGGGAGAGGGTGTGCGGACTGGGCTCGTAGACCTTGGGGGCACGGCCGACGCGGCGGGGGGCGCGACCGCCGTGCCGTGCTTCCAGCAGCCCGGACGCGACGAGTTTGTCCAGGTGGAACGCGGCGAGCTTCCGGGAGATCCCGACGGCCGCGGAGGCCTCTTCCCGGGTCACCGGGCGGTTGGCCCGCCGTACGAAGTCGAGCAGCCGCCGACGTGACTCGTCGCCGAGAACGGCGAGTGCGGCGAACGGTTCCGAGCCGGAGGACACGGAGCCAAGGTAACTCCGGACGAGCCCGATGGGCTCCCCCTCTCCTCGCCCCGACCCTTGACCCCGACCCGAATAAGACCAACACTTGTTGGTGAAATGCCTCGCAGGTGAGGTGATCCCATGACCGTCGACAGTGGTCTGCGTCAGGCGAAGCGACCGGTCAGCGGTGCGCTGGCCGGGCCGTACGGGCATCCCTTCCATCCGATCCTCGTCACCGTGCCGATCGGGGCCTGGGTGTCCAGCCTGGTCTTCGACATCGCGTCCAAGATCGTCGGCCGGCCGGGGTTCCTGACCCACGGGTCGGCCTGGCTGATCGCCATCGGTGTGGTCGGTGCCCTCGTCGCGGCCTGCGTCGGGTTTCTCGATCTGTTCGGGATTCCCGGCGGGACGCCGGCCTTCCGCACCGCGCTGGTGCACATGTCCCTCAACCTCACCGTGACCGCCGCGTACGCGGTCGGTTTCCTCTGGCGGCAGGGCGGCGGCTATGCGGGAGGGCAGAGCGTCGGCAACGGGCAGCTGACGCTCTCCGCCGCCGCCCTCGCCCTCCTCGCCGTCTCCGGCTACCTCGGCGGCAAGCTCGCCTACCACTACGGCGTCCGCGTCGCCGCCGAGTCCGTGCAGGCGGAGGGGTTCCGCCGCGGCCGTACGCCCGCCTGAGCCGCACTCCCGACCACGGGAACCGGCCCCGAGGCGGTCCGCGCCGGCAGCAGGGTGGGTCCCCCAGTTCGAGCGCGGCCGAGAGTGGGGAGGGCGGCCTTGCTTCCCTTTTCCGCTCCCCTCGCCGCCAGTAAGGGCGCCCCGGCGTGGACCGGCTTCGGCCTGCTCGTCGCCGTCGCCGTCGCCCTGCTCGGCTTCACCCTGCTCGCCCGCTGGATTCCCGTGTACCGCACGGTCCCCGCCGGCGGCGAGGAGAGCACCTTCGCCGAACGGCACCTCCCCGTCCCCGTCGTGGCCGCCAACGGGCTCCTCGGCGCCACCACCCTCGTCCTCGTGCCGCTCGCGGCCCTCGGTGTCGGCGGCAGCCGAACAGCGGCTGACATCCGGCCCGTTCCCCGTCGCAAGATCTCTCACAGCGCCCTCCCCGCCCCTGTGCGCCCGGTGTAACCCCTGATGACCGGCTCAGGAGACACCCGTGTAATGGGCATTTCGTACCGTCACGGAAGCTCCACCCGTACGGGACGATCATGAGAGGCAGGGGTGCCCGTGGCCGCGCCGGACTCGCGGAACGCCGACACGAGGAAGGTGCGGACGGTCTGCTCCTACTGCGGTGTGGGCTGCGGCATCGTCCTCGACGTCGGGATGGGGCCCGACGGGCGTCGTACGGTCCTCAAGGCCACCGGCGACAAGGAGCACCCCGCGAACTTCGGCCGTCTGTGCACCAAGGGCGCGACCACCGCCGACATGCTCTCCGCACCGGGACGGCTGGCCACCGCGCTCGTCCGCCCCGACCGGGGTGAGGAGCCGGTGCCGAGCGGGGTGGGGGCGGCGATCAGCGAGACGGCTCGGCGGCTGCGAGCCATCCTCGACCGGCACGGGCCGGACGCCCTCGCCTTCTATGTCTCCGGGCAGATGAGCCTGGAGGCCCAGTACCTGGCGAACAAGCTCGCCAAGGGGTTCGTGCGGACCAACCAGATCGAGTCCAACTCGCGGTTGTGCATGGCCAGCGCGGGCACGGGTTACAAGCTGTCCCTCGGCGCGGACGGGCCTCCGGGCTCGTACCAGGACTTCGACCGCGCCGATCTCTTCCTCGTCATCGGCTCCAACATGGCCGACTGCCACCCCATCCTCTTCCTGCGGATGATGGAGCGGGTGAAGTCGGCGGGCGCCAAGGTCGTCGTCGTCGACCCCCGGCGCACCGCGACCGCCGAGAAGGCCGATCTGTTCCTGCAGATCAAGCCGGGAACCGATCTCGCCCTGCTGAACGGGTTGTTGCACCTCCTTCACGAGAACGGGCACACCGACCCCGAGTTCATCGCGCGCCACACGGACGGCTGGGACGACATGCCCGCCTTCCTCGCCGACTACCCGCCCGCCGCCGTCGCCGAGATCACCGGTCTCGCCGAGGACGACATCCGCGCGGCGGCCCGGCTGATCGGCGAGGCGGGGGAGTGGACGAGCTGCTGGACCATGGGGCTCAACCAGTCCACGCACGGCACCTGGAACACCAACGCGCTGGTCAATCTGCATCTGGCGACGGGGGCCATCTGCCGCCCCGGCAGCGGTCCCTTCTCCCTCACCGGGCAGCCCAACGCCATGGGCGGGCGGGAGATGGGGTACATGGGGCCCGGACTGCCCGGCCAGCGGTCCGTGCTCGTCGCCGAAGAGCGGGCGTTCGTCGAGGAGTTGTGGGGCCTTACGCCGGGGAGCATGCGGGCCGACGGGGTCGGCAAGGGCACCGTCGAGATGTTCCAGAAGATGGCCGACGGGGAGATCAAGGCCTGTTGGATCATCTGCACCAACCCCGTCGCCTCCGTCGGCAACCGCAAGACCGTCATCGAAGGCCTGGAGGCCGCCGAATTCGTCGTCACCCAGGACGTGTTCGCCGAGACCGAGACCAACGCCTACGCCGACGTCGTCCTGCCCGGCGCCCTGTGGACCGAGACCGAGGGCGTTCTCATCAACAGCGAGCGCAACCTCACCCTCGCCCGGCCCGCCGCCGACGCGCCCGGCGAGGCGATGGCCGACTGGCGGATCATCGCGGGTGTCGCACGGGAGATGGGCTTCGAGGACGGCTTCTCGTACGACAGCGCCGAGGAGGTCTTCGAGGAGATCAAGCGGTGCCGGAACCCGAGGACGGGGTGGGACCTGCGCGGGGTGACCTACGAGCGGTTGCGGGAGACGCCCGTGCAGTGGCCGGCGGCGAGCGAGGAGGGGAGCGACCGCAATCCCATCCGGTACGTCGACGGCGAGGACGGCTCGCTCACCTTCCCCACCGCGAGCGGACGCGCCGCGTTCTTCGCCCGGCCGCACATTCCGGCCGCCGAAATGCCGGACGACGACTATCCGTTCGTCCTCAACACCGGGCGGTTGCAGCACCAGTGGCACACGCTCACCAAGACCGCGAAGGTGGCCAAGCTCAACAAGCTCAACCCCGGGCCGTTCGTGGAGCTGCATCCGGAGGACGCCGCCGACCTCGGTGTCACCGACGGTGATTCGGTGGAGGTCGCGTCGAGGCGCGGGCGAGCTGTGCTGCCGGCGGTGGTCACTGACCGCGTACGGGCCGGGAGTTGCTTCGCCCCCTTCCACTGGAACGACCTGTTCGGCGAGTACCTCAGCGTCAACGCCGTGACCAGCGACGCCGTCGATCCGCTGTCCTTCCAGCCCGAGTTGAAGGTGTGCGCGGTGTCGCTGACCAAGGTCTCGACGCCGGTGACGGTCCGAACTCCGGGGCAGGAAACGGAAGTCGAGATCGTGCGGGCAGCGGCCGTGGTGCCCACCCCCTCCGACCCCTTCGGGCTCGAACCCGCACCGCCGCCGGTCCTGTCCGCGCAGGAACGGCAGTACCTGGTCGGCTTCCTCGCCGGCATCCCCTCCGGCGCGCCCGGCGTGCCGGTGCTCCCGCCGGACGCGCCCTTCAGCCCCGAGCACGCCCTGTGGGTGAACGGCGTGCTCGCCGGGATGTACTCCCGGACGGCCCCGGTCCCGGCGGTACCGGTACAGACCCTGCCCGCCGCCTCCGAGACCGTCGTCCGCCGCGAGGTCGTCATCCTGTGGGCCTCGCAGACCGGTAACGCCGAGGACTTCGCCGCCGCCACCGCCGAACGGCTCAAGACGGTCGGGCACGCGGCGTCCCTGCGCGGCATGGACGAGGTCGACCCGGCCACGCTCCCGGCCGAGGCCGATCTGCTGCTGATCACCAGCACCTTCGGCGACGGCGACGCCCCCGACAACGGCAGCGGCTTCTGGGAGACCCTGGTCGACCCGGACACCCCGCGTCTGGACGGCCGACGCTATGCCGTTCTCGCCTTCGGCGACTCCTCGTACGACGACTTCTGCGGTCACGGCCGCCGCCTCGACCAACGCCTCGACGAACTCGGCGCGCTACGACTGACCCCGCGCACGGACTGCGAACCGGACTACGAGGACGCGGCGCACGGGTGGCTGGACCAGGTCCTCACGGCACTCACGGGCGCGCCGGAGGGGCCTGGTGGCGGCCCGGGGACTTCGGCGGGCGGCCCGCAGGCCCTCTCCGACCGCCCGAACGGCTTCTCCCGCACACCGGAGCCGGGCCCCGCGGCGGCCCCCTCCACCGCCCCGACCGCCGTCAGCGCCCCGCCCCGCGCCAGGAAACCCGCCCCCGTCCTTGCCCGCCTCACCGGCAACCGTCTCCTCAGCCTCCCCGGCGCGGGCAAGGAAGTCCGGCGGTTCACCTTCGACACCCGTGACAGCGAGACACCCCTCCTCTACGACGCCGGTGACGCGCTCGGCGTGCGGCCGCTCAACTCCCGTGAGCTGGTGGGGGAGTGGCTCGCGGTCACCGGCCTCGACGCGGACACCGCCGTGGAGCTCAACGCCGTGGGCGAAGTCCCGCTCCACGAAGCCCTGTTGCGGCATCTCGACATCACCCGGATCACCCCCGGCCTGCTCCGCTTCGTCACCGAACGGGCCCGTGACCCACGGGAGTTGAAGAAGCTGATGCGTCCCGACAACAAGGGCGAGCTGGCCAAGTGGTCGTGGGGCCGGCAGGCCGTGGACGTCGTCGCCGAGCACGGTGTGCGGGCCGACGCGCAGGAGTGGGCCGACACGCTGGGGCGGCTGCAGCCGCGGCTGTACTCCATATCGTCCAGCCCGCTGACCGACCCGCACCTGGTCTCGCTCACCGTCTCCGTCGTCCGCTACGAGAACCTGGCCGGCCGCCCGCGCCAGGGCGTCTGCTCCCCGTTCCTGGCCGACGCCGAACCCGACACCCCGGTGCCGGTCCACGTCCAGCGCTCCGCCCACTTCCGCCCGCCCGCCGACCCGGCCACACCGATGGTGATGGTCGGGCCCGGTACCGGGGTCGCGCCCTTCATGGGCTTCCTCGAGCAGCGCCGCGCCCTCGGCCACCGCGGCCCCAACTGGCTCTTCTTCGGCGAGCAGCACAAGGCGACCGACTTCTACTACGAGGAGGAGCTCGCCGGCCTCCTCGCCGACGGCACCCTCGACCGCCTGGACACCGCGTTCTCCCGCGACCAGCGGGCCAAGGTCTACGTCCAGGACCGTATGCGCGAACACGGCACCCAGCTGTGGTCCTGGCTCCAGGACGGCGCCCACTTCTATGTGTGCGGCGACGCGTCCCGTATGGCCAAGGACGTCGACCAGGCGCTGAAGGACATCGCCGTGGTGCACGGCGGGCTGGACGAGACGGGCGCGGCGGCGTACGTGAAGCAGCTGGCGACCGACAAGCGATATGTCAGGGACGTCTACTGAAACTAGGCTTTCCTCCATGAGGGAACTTGCGGACACAGCACGGCAGTGGGCGGCCCAGCACCGTACGGCGGTCCTCGCGCGGCCCCTCACCGAGCGTGGCTTCGGGCCACGGCATCCCGCCGACGCGATCTTGATCGACGCCGAGGGGAACTGTCACGGCACGCTCTACCGCGGCGCCTTCGACCGGCAGCTGGTCGACGAGGCCGCCTCGCTGCTGCCCGGGCACACCTCTCGGGTGGTCCCGGTGGCCGTGCACGACGACGGGGTGCGGGACGCCGGGCTGACCTGCGGAGGCCAGGCCGAGATCCTGCTCCAGCCGCTGCCCTCCCTGCCCGCCCGCTGGTGGGAGCTGCTCGGTTCGGGCACCGACGCGGCGCTCGTCACCTGGCTCGACGAGCGGCGCACGCACGCCGTCAGCGCCGTCGTGACCCGGGACGGACGGGCCGACGGCCCGGACGTGCCGCCGCAGGCCGCCGAGCGCGCCCGTGAGCTGCTGGTCCGGCACCGTGCGGGACGCGAGGTGCACGCCACCGACGCCGGGCTGTGCCTCGTCGAGACCTGCCCCGCCGTCCCGCATCTGGTCGTCGTCGGCGGCGGCGAACTCGCCGAACTCCTCGTCGCCCAGGCCGGATTGCTCGGCTGGCAGGCCACCGTCACCTCGACCGCGCAGGACGCCGGCAAGCTGCTCGCCGAACGCCCCGCATGCGTGTGTCTGGTCATGCTGAGCCATGAGCCCGACGTGGACGTCCCGACCCTGCACACCGCGCTCACCTCCGGCATTCCGTACGTCGGTGCCCTCGGCTCCCGTCACACCCAGGAGCGCCGAGCCGCCGGGCTGACGGAGGCGGGCCTCGGCGACCGACACCTCGGGCGCATCCACGGGCCCATCGGCCTCGACATCGGCGCCCGTACCCCGGCCGAGACGGCCATGGCCATCTGCGCGGAGGTACTGGCGGCGCTCGGCAAGTAGCTCCCTTGCGCAGCAGCCGACGCGGCCGGCGCGGCCGGTGACGGTCGCCTTCGAGTGCCGGACCAGCGGGGTGCAGGGCGCTGCGCTTCCTGATCGTCGTCACCGGCACCGACGGCCACCGTCGACGACACCCCGTTCGGGCGCAGCACCGCCTCCTCCGGCCGAGGTCCGCACCGCCTGCGGCAGCACGGTCCTCGGCCCGTTGCTCCGGCCCGGCAACGCCTCCGCACCGTCCACCACCGCATCGGGCGCGTCGAGCACTTCACCGGCCGCGACCTGTCCCGTCTGCGCGAGCGGCTCGGACTGCGGGCGGCGTTGTGGTGCCGGGCGGGTGCTACTTCTTTCCGAGAAGCTTGTTCATCTCGGTGATCTCGGCGGTCTGGCCGCTGATGATGTCGCCGGCCATGGAGACGGCCGGGGCGTAGGAACCCTTGGCCTTCTCGGTCCTGGCCATCTCGATGGCACCGTTGTGGTGCTCGATCATCATGGTCAGGAACATGGTGTCGAACTCCTTGCCGGACATGTTCTTCAGTTCCGTCATGTCCTTGCCGCTCATCATTCCGGCCATCGCGGACATCGACGGCATCGGCGAGGACATGTCCATGCCCATGTTCCAGGACTTCATCCAGCCGTTCATCATCTGGATCTCCGGGTCCTGAGCCTTCTCGATACGCGCCGCGAGGTCCTTCACCTTGGGCGACGAGGCCCGGTCGGCGGCGAGCTTCGCCATCTCCAGGGCCTGCTGGTGGTGCGGGACCATGCCCTGCGCGAAGGTCAGGTCCTGGTCGTTGTGCGCGGCGGCGCTCGACGAGGCCGAGGACGACGAGGCGGCATCGTGATGGCTGCTGCCGCTTCCGCTGCTGCTGTCGCTGCCGCTGTCGTTGCCGCAGGCGGTGAGGGCGAGGGAGGCGACGACCGCTGCCGCGATCAGGAACGTACGGGTGTTGCGCATGCTGGAACTCCTGCTGTGCGAAGGGGATTTCAGACGTGCCGGAGCGCACCGCGACGCCGTGTCACGGTCGTGGTGCGGGGTGCGTCTAGATCCGCAGGAGTTGGAGTTCCGCCAGATCGGGCGGCGCGCGGGCGCCGTCCGGGGCCGTACCCGCGTACGGGCACACGGTGTCGGGGCGGACGGGGACGGCCACCGGGTCGGCGACGAGTGCGGGCAGGCTGGGCCCGCCGCTCACCGCCCCCGACGCACAGGTCTGGTCGGCGTGCTGGACATGGCCGCCGCCGCAGTGCCCGTCGCCCGGGCAGTCGTCATGGACGCCGGACGCCACCGTCATGTACCGGGACGGGGTGGAGTGCGCCTCCACGGCGCCGCCGGGAGCCAGGGCGTGCATGCCGAGCAGCCCGGCCAGCAGCGCGAGCACCAGAAACGCCCGCCACCGCACGGGGTGCGGCGGCGCGGGTCGTTGCTGTGCGCGGGCTGTCACGGCGCTCATGTTACGCATGTGGCGCGGCCCGCGCGGACGATCACCCGACGCTGTGCGAACCGGCGGTCCATGTGATACGCGGCGGCACCACCCGCGCGCACAACGGGTTGCCGTTCGCGTCGGTCAGTCCCAGCCGCCCGACCAGCAGCCCTTCGCGCACGGCCGCGTCGAGCACGTCCCCCGGCACGGCGTCGAGCATCAGCTTGGCCCGCCGGAACACGGTGAACACGCCGGAGCCACAGGCCGTACCCCAGGAGAGATACACGAACCGACCTCCGGAACGCCCTTGCACATAAGGTCCCTTGACGTCCGTCCCCGCCGCCGAGGCGACGGCGGTGCACTCCAGCGTCCAGCTCACGGACCCGGCGTCGCCCGGCTGCGGATCCAGCAGCTCGGCCGGCCGGTCCCGTCGCTGCACGGCGACATGGATGTTCCGGTACGACGCCTCGCCCCCGTCGGGCCCGCAGCTGAGGCCGGGCAGGTCCACGCCGTCGACGCGGATACGCAGGTCGGCCGTCACGTCGTCACCGCCTCGGTCCGTTCCTTCCTGTGGGTTTCCAGTCTGCACCTGTGCGCCGCGGCATCCGCCGGGCGGGCCCGCCCCCGTGCGTGGCAGGATCGGGCGCCATGACGGCGTCTGCTTCGGTACGCGGGCTGCGCGCGGCGGTGTTCGCCGCGCTGTGTGTGCTGCTCGCGGCCGGGGGACACGCGCTGGCGACCGGGATGACCCCGGCCGTGTGGGTGCAGGCCGTCGGGTTCGTGCCGGTCTTCGGGGCCGGATATCTGCTGGGCGGCCGGGAGCGGTCACTGGGCGCCATCGGTGCCGGCACGCTCAGCGCCCAGGCCGGGCTGCACCTCACCTTCGACGCGGTACGACCGCACTCGGCGATGGTCATGCATGGCATGCGCATGTCGTCCCACGGCCACGCGGTCACCCCGCACGCCACCGTCGCCCACGTCGCGGCGGCCCTGGTGCTGACCTGGTGGCTGCGCCGCGGCGAGGCCGCCCTGTGGTCGCTGCTGCGCCGGACCGCCGCACTGGTACCGGGTCTGGTGGCCTGGTGGCGGGTGAGCGGCGGGTCGCGTCCGGTGCTGGACGCGCGAGATGTCGTACGACGCCTGTGTGCCGAGGGTTCGCGGCCGCCGAGGTCGCTCCTGCTGCGGCACGCGGTGCAGCGGCGTGGGCCGCCACCGGGGACTCCGTACCCGATCTGACCCCAACACACCTTTCCAGTACGGAGATTCACCCACCCATGTCCTCGGTACGCACCACCCTGCGCCGCGCCGGAGCCGTCACCGCCCTGGCCGCCACCGCCGTCCTCGCCGCGGCCGGCATCGCCTCCGCGCATGTCACCGTCCACCCCGACAGCTACGCCAAGGGCGCCACCGACGGCCTCCTGACCTTCCGCGTCCCCAACGAGGAGGACAGCGCGAGCACCACCAAGGTGCAGGTCTACCTGCCCACCGACCACCCCGTGCTCGGCGTCCTGGTCACCCCGCAGGACGGCTGGACCGCCAAGGTCACCACCACCAAGCTCAAGACGCCGGTGAAGACCGACGACGGCAGCATCACGGACGCCGTGTCCGAGATCACCTGGACCGGCGGGAAGATCGGGGCCGGGCAGTTCGAGGACTTCAACGTGGCCTTCGGGCAACTCCCCGACGACACGGACCAGTTGGCCTTCAAGACCCTGCAGACGTACTCCGACGGCAAGGTCGTCCGCTGGATCGAGGAGACCGAGCCGGGCGCGGACGAGCCGGAGAGCCCGGCACCGGTCCTCAAGCTGACGGCCAAGGGCGCGTCGGACGAGAGCGGCGCGCCGACCGCCTCCGCCTCGACGACGAAGACCACGGTCGCCTCCTCGAAGAGCAGCGACTCCACCGCGCGCGGACTCGGCATCGCCGGGCTGGTCGTCGGCGTGCTGGGGCTGGCGGCGGCCGGGCTCGCCGTCGCACGGGGTCGTCACAGCGGGGCGCGGCCCGAGTAGCCGACGCGTTTCGATGTCCTCGTGGCCCGGATCGCCGGCGGTGGGGTGAGTGCGGTCCCTGTGGGACTTCCCGTGCACTCCTCCGACGACGGGGATCCGGCCGCGAGCATGAGGCACGCCCGGTCCGCGACGACGAGTCGACCCGCCGAGATCCACGTCAGCCCACGACACGGCGGCTCCTGAGGCACTCGAGCATCTCGAACAGGTGCCGGCATTTCCCCGCGCCCACGCACCGGATCGCGGCCTCGGCGAAGTTCCCGCCGTCGTCCGGGAAGCGGAAGCGCAGCTCGTGCCCGGTGTACGGGGCCACCACCCGGGAGAAGGCGTGGCCCGGCCGGAGGCGGCGCTGCGCGAGCGGGGCGACGGTGAGGCGGCCGGCCTAGGGGGCCTGCGCCTCCGACTCCTCGAAGAGGTCCGGCAGCAGCCCGCACAGCGCGTCCCGCTGGGCCGGTCCCACGAAGCGGGCGAGGGCCGCGGTGACCGTCTCGGCGAGGGTGCCGGAGGCATCCGTCAGCAGGCCGCGGGCCTTCTCGGTGAGGGCGACCTCGACGCCCCGCCGGTCGCCGGAGACCGACTTGCGGGTGACGAGCCCGGCGTGCTGGAGACAGGCGATCTGGTACGTGAGCCGGGTCTTGGGGCGGCCCAGGAGCTCCGCGACCTGGGTCATGCGCAGGCCCGCGGGCTGCTCGGCGAGCAGGCACAGGATCAGGAACTCGTCGTGCGAGACGTCGAGCCGCTCCTTCACGACGGACCGCAACTGCTGCTCCACCGCCCCGGTGGCCGCCAGCAGCAACATCCATCCGCGCAGCTCCTTGGGCAGCAGTCCGCCCCCCTGCATGGACGGACATTCGAGCAGGTCGGCGGGGTTCTCGTCGGAGCGGGCCATGGTTGCAGTCTACCTGTTGTCCAATTTTGTACGAGCGGTTGTCCGGATTTGGATAATGGGCTAGCGTGCAGTCATCCAAATTTGAAGCAACCAAATTTGAATCACATCACTGGAGAAGATCATGACCGTCGCCGTGGAAACCGGTCTGTGGCAGCTCGACGCCGCCGCCACCACCGTCGCCCTGCGCCACAAGACGATGTGGGGCCTGGTGACCGTGAAGGGCACCTTCGGCGTCGTCGGCGGGCAGGGCGAGGTGAACTCCGGCGGCTCCGCCACCGGCACGATCACCCTGGACGCCGCCTCCCTCGACACGAAGAACAAGAAGCGGGACGAGCACCTGCGCTCCGCCGACTTCTTCGACGTCGAGAACCACCCCGAGATCACCTTCGCCGTCCGCAGCGCGGAGGTCCGCGCCGGTGACTCCGTCGAGGTGTCCGGTCAGCTGACCGTGCGCGGCATCAGCCGCCCGCAGACCGTCACCGCGCGCCTGGTCGGCGCCGACGCCGACGCCCTCACCCTGGAGACGGAATTCACCGTGGACCGCGGTGAGTTCGGCCTCGGCTGGAACCAGATGGGCATGATCCGCGGCCTGACGACCGTCGCCGCCTCGCTCCGCTTCGTGCGTACGGCGGGCTGACGACCGTCAGTGGGACCGGTGGGCCCGCCCGCCGGTGCCGTGGGACCGTGAGGTCCGGGCGCCGGCGCCGTGGGACGGTGTGGTCCGCGCACCGGTGCCGTCCACCCGCAGATGGACGTCCATGCTGGACAGCGTCTGCGGGGTCGGAGTGAAGACGCGCAGCCGCAGTTGCGCGTGCGGCCCCGGCAGGGTGAACCTCCCCTTGGCCGGCCGGATCACATAACTGGCCGTGGTGTGCCCGGGCAGGCTGGCCGGTCCCTTCAGGGTCGTCCAGTACTGGCGCAGGCCCTGGCCGACGGTGAGCATGAAGTGCGGTTCGAGGGCGCTGTCGTCCGTGTTGGTGACCCGCAGGGTCAGCCGGGTGACGACGTCCGCGTTCTTCGCGGCCCGGCGCACGGAGGCGATCTCCATCCGCAGCGGCGGCTTCCCGGTGACCGCGACGACGGCGCTCACCAGCGCCGGGGCGACCATCAGCGCGGCCGTCGCGACCAGTGCCGGACGCCGGTACCGGCCGGTCAGCAGGCGCGGGCGCGGCTGCCAGGCCCGCGTGAACTCGGACGGAGGTGCGGTGATCGCGCCCGCCAGCCACAGCGGGGTCATCATCAGGTAGTAGCCGTCCTGGGACCGGGTCGCCAGATAGAACGCGCACCAGGGCAGGATGGTCGCCGCCGGTCCCAGCCGGCGCATGAACAGGATCAGCAGCCCGAGCAGGGCCGCGGCCAGCAGCATGCTCGCGTGCCCGTACCAGTCGAGCCGGTCGCTGCCGTGCGTGTAGTACAGGGACACGCCCACCAGGCCCTGCCCGTGCAGCGTCGCCCCCTGGATCAGCGGCAGCGCGATACCGGTGGCCCAGGTGCCCGGCTCGCTCACGATGAAGTACGTGTTGATCAGCAGCCACACGGTCCCGGCGATACCGGCGATCCGCGCCACCACCAGCGCCGCGGCCCGTCCGCCCAGCTCGCCGCGGCGCACCGCGTAGATCCCGGCCAGCAGGAACGGCGCCAGGAACCACGGCAGCTGCTGCGCGGCACACGCGGCGCCCAGACAGGCGGCCCGCGCGATACCGGCCGCCCCGAGCCGGCCGCCCTGACCGATCCGCGGCCAGCGCACCACCACCGGGATCAGCAGGGCCAGCGCGGTGATCGCCGGGTAGCCCTCGCGGGCGTACGTCGGCAGGAACCCGAACCCGAGGCAGGCCATGGTGGCCGCCGACCGCCACTGCACGGGCAGCATCCGCCACAGCACGGCCGTGCCGACGATCAGCGCGCCCGTGCTCACGGCCGTCGCCGGGGCGCCGCCGTGGCCGATCCACAGCAGGGGTGCGGTGAGCAGCGGGGCGAGCGGGGGATAGCCGTACGTGAAGTCGTAGCCGCCGTTGAAGGTCGTGGTGAGGGCGATGCCCTTGGTGAAGAGCCAGGGCCAGGCCTGCCCGTAGACGGGGTGGCCGGCGGCCAGCTCCTTGGCGGCCTGGGTGGTCAGCACCGCCTCGTCGGAGCCGCCGTGGTTCATGGCCCACGCGCACAGGGCGAGGACCACGGCGATCACCAGGACGACGGCGTCGAGCCGGACGAGCGACCTGGCGCGGCGCACGACGAGCGCCAGCACGCCGCTGACCAGGATCGCGGCGTAACACACCGAGATGGCCACGGCGACCATCGGCCGGTGGCTCTCCGCCTGGGTCCAGATCGTGCGGGTGCCGATGAAGAGACTGATGTCGGCGAGCAAGGTCAGGACTCGGTGCCACTGCGCGGGCTGTTCCGGGAGGGCGGACACCGCCGACTGCGTCCGCCGACCGGGTGTCACCTGCTGTGTTTCTGCCAAGTGCACGGCATCGGACGGTAGTCGCGCCCGGTGAGCGGGGTGTCGCCGGAGGTGAAGAGTCCGGTGTGAGCCGGGTAAGACCTGTTTGCGTGGCTCGATGGTGCCCCAGAGTCGGTGGCGGACCGTGTCGCTGTTGGGCCGAACGGGTGACTTGGCGTAAGAATTGGCCGGTGCAGGCATTGAAGGCGAGTCAGGTCGGGGGGAGCCGGTGAACAGGTACGACGTCACCGATGAGCAGTGGGAAGGGCTCGCCCAGGTCGTGCCGTTGCGCGGACGCGACGCGTGGCCATCGGCGGTGGACCATCGTTCACTCCCCGAAGCGGCCACCGAACCCCGCCGCCGCTTCGTGGTCCTCCGCGTCAACGTCTTCGGCGACGCCCGTGAGGTCGCCGAGACCCTGATGGCCGGCATCCCGGTTCTCCTGGACCTCAGCGGCGCCGAGACAGACGTCGCCAGACGCGTCCTCGACTTCAGCACGGGCGTCGTCTTCGGCCTGGCCAGCGGCATGCACCGGGTCGACCGCAACGTCTTCCTGCTGACCCCGGCGGGCACCGAGGTGACGGGGCTGATGGAGGGGGCGGGGGTCTCGGGGTCATGAGGCGAGGCGGCGTCGGGCAGGCGCCGCATCCCTCGATCGTAGGAAGGCGGCAAGGACGGAACGGTTCGCCTTCCGGCGGAGGCCTACGGTCCGGATATGACCTTGTCCTCTGTGCCGTTGGAGCCGGACGGGGGTGTCTCGCGGGAGCGGGCCGCCCGGGAGGGTTCCGAGTCGGACCGTCGTGTGATGGACCGTCAGACTCCTTCCGCGGTGGACCCCCGTCCGACGTGCGGGTCGGAGCCCGCCGTTCCACCGCCTCCTGCCCGCCCCTTTGTCGCCGAGTTGCGGCTGTCCGCCTTCGGGCGGCATCGCGGTGCCCGGTTCGGGCTCGGGCCCGTCACGCTCTTCGCCGGCGCCAGCGGAAGCGGCAAGACGACCGCGTTACGGGCGTACGAGGCGCTCGCCCGGCTCGGTGGCGGGGCCGCCGTCGGTGAGGCGTTCCCCGACCTGTCCGGCTGTGTGCCCGACCGGGCCCGGCCCGATGCACAGGGGCGCCGGGGCTTCCGTATCGGCTGTACGGCCGACGGGCCCGAAGGACCGGTCCGGCTCGACGTCGCCGTACAGGCCGAGCCCGAACTGCGCATCGTGGGCGAGCGGTTGACGTCCGACGGCCAGGTCCTCCTGGAGACCGCCCTGCGCGACCCCGCCCGACGCGTCGTCCAGGCCGCCTGGCACACCGCCGGCTCGACCCCCGTCACCCGCGCCCCACTGCCCGACGACCGACTCGGCACGGCGCTGCTGCCGCTGCGCGTCGCAGGCAAGACCGAGGGGCAGCGCCTGGTGCTCGCCGCCGCCGAACAGATGGTGGTCGCCCTGCGCTCCGTCTTCGCCTGCGACCCACGCCCCGGCAGGATGCGTTCGCCGGTGCCGATGGGCTCTGGCCGGCTCCTGCCCGGCTGCGACAACCTCGCCGACGTCCTGTGGCGCACCCGGACCGAATGCGGACGCCGGCATGCCCAACTGGTCGCCGCGGTACAGGCCGGCTGCGCGGGGAGGGTGACGGACGTGCGCGCCGAGCCGCTCGGTGACGGCACCGTGCACGGCCTGCTCGACCGGGGCGACGGTTTCCGGACGGTTCTCGGGCGGCTGGGCGACGGCGAGCTGCGGTACGCCGCCCTCGCCCTGGTTCTGCTGACCGGCCCGGGCGTGCTGGAGGTCGACCCGGTCCTCGAGGTACCCGCCGCGATGCAGTCCCTCACCGTCCTCAGTGACGCCTTCGAACGCTCACTGGACCCCCACCAGCGCCGCGAGCTCCTCAGGCTCGCCCTGCGCATGGCGGACCGCGGCCACATCCGCGTCGCCGCCGCCGTGAGCGACGCCTCCTGGGCCGCCGGGACCCACGGCGTCACAGTGGTACACCTGGACCCGTGACCGATCCTCTGCGTGAACCCCTCGACGTGGCGAAACTGCAGCGCAGGCTGGCCGACTTCGCCGCCGCCCGCAACTGGCAGCCGTACCACACCCCCAAGAACCTGGTGGCCGCCCTCAGCGTCGAGGCCTCCGAACTGGTCGAGATCTTCCAGTGGTTGACCCCCGAGGAGTCGGCACGGGTGATGGACGACCCCGACACCGCACACCGCGTGACCGACGAAGTCGCCGACGTACTCGCCTACTTGCTCCAGCTGTGCCAGGTCCTGGACATCGACCCCCTCGCGGCACTCGACGCCAAGATCGACCGCAATGAACGCCGCTTCCCCGCGCCGTAAGGAGCCGTACGATCCGTTTTCACTCTCCGGAGTCAAAACTCGGCCCGAAACCGATTCGTTGTCCGCAGATTTCCGCCTTCCTCTGGCTTTTCGTCCCGCAGCCCTTCACTCTGGGTAGTGGACAACGGAGTTCGGGCGACGGACGCGTGGGCAGCGCGTCGAGACGGACGGGGGCAGCGCATGGACGCTGTGCGGCTCATCGTGACGAGCAGGCGCGCCCTGGCGGTGGGCGGCGGCGCGCCGGAGATCCTGACGGAGGTGTGGCAGGCGCAGGCCCTGGCACAGGCGATAGGCAGCCGCCTCGCCGTCTCCGGCCCACCCGAACTGCGCGGCGAGGCACTGGGGTTGACGGAGCTCGCGGGCCGCGGCTGCGGTGTCCTGGACGCCCCGGACCTCGCCACCGAGGACCTGCGCGCGGCCCAGCTCACCGACCTGGGCGACGCCCGCCAGGCCCTCCTCTGCCTCGGCGGCCTCCTCGGCGAGGTCGGCATAGCCCTGGTCGGCCTCGCCTGCGCGGTGGCCGACGAGGCCACGTACTGGCAGTGCATGGAAGCCATCGACGCGGCGGACGAATCCAGAGACCGAGTGAGAGACATGCTGCGCAAACTGGCAGAGGGGGACCAGCGGTTACCCGAGAGGGAGGCGGGCTAGGCACAACCAGCCCGTCCGTCCTGCATTGGCGAGACCAGGTCAGCCATATCCCGCCTGCCCGGCGTTCGAGGACGAGGCCGTTCAGGCCGACCGAGGGTTCGGGGCCGGAGCCCCCGGAGAGGCGTCGGCCCGCCCGCGCCCGGCGGACTGCAGGTCCGCGTCCAACGCCGACAGGTTCGCGTTCAGTACCGCCATCAGCTCCTCCATCTGCTGCAGCAAGCCGTTCGGCCAGCCAGCGCTTCCGCCCTGCTGCGACACGGTGAACTCTTCGGACATGACGGCCTCCTCGGCCCCCGGCCCCGGACCCTGGAGAGGCCGGTGCGGGTGACGCCCCGGCGAAGACCGACCGGCGCGGGCGCCGGGCGGTCCGGCTCCGCACGAGCAACGATCACCGTCGGACCTGGTCACTGGCGCGAGCACCCCCCGTGCGCGGCGTTGACGCGATTTCACCCGACCGGGGACAGCCGTGCCCTCAGGGACCGGTGGGGTTGACCGGCCGAGCGCCGTGCAGGATGGACGTATGGATCTGCGCATCTTCACCGAGCCCCAGCAAGGGGCCACCTACGACACCTTGCTCACCGTCGCCAAGGCCACCGAAGACCTCGGTTTCGACGCATTCTTCCGCTCCGACCACTATATGAAGATGGGTTCCGTGGACGGCCTCCCCGGCCCCACCGACGCCTGGATCACCCTCGCCGGCCTGGCCCGCGAGACCCGGCGCATCCGCCTCGGCACCCTGATGACCGCCGGCACCTTCCGCCTCCCCGGCGTCCTCGCCATCCAGGTCGCCCAGGTCGACCAGATGTCCGGCGGCCGCGTCGAACTCGGCCTGGGCGCAGGCTGGTTCGAGGAGGAGCACAAGGCGTACGGCATCCCGTTCCCCAAGGAGAAGTTCGCCCGCCTGGAAGAGCAGCTGGCGATCGTCACCGGCCTCTGGGAGACCAAGCTCGGCGACACCTTCGACTTCCACGGCACCTACTACGACCTCACCGACTCGCCCGCCCTCCCCAAGCCCGCCCAGGACAGGATCCCGGTCCTGATCGGCGGCCACGGCGCGACCCGCACCCCGAGCCTCGCCGCCCGGTATGCCGGCGAGTTCAACATGCCCTTCGGCTCGATCGAGGACAGTGAGCGCCAGTTCGCCCGCGTCCGCGCCGCCGCGGAGGAGGCCGGCCGCAAGGGCGACGACCTCACGTACTCCAATGCCCTCGTGGTCTGCGTCGGCAAGGACGACCAGGAAGTCGCCCGCCGCGCCGCCGCCATCGGCCGCACGGTCGACGAGCTCAAGGCCAACGGTCTCGCAGGCACCCCCTCCGAGGTCGTCGACCGGATCGGCCACTACGCCGCGGTGGGCGCCCAGCGCCTCTACCTCCAGATCCTCGACCTCGACGACCTGGACCACCTGGAGCTGATCTCCTCGCAGGTGCAGTCGCAACTGTCGTAGCCGCCGCGGGAAACGACAGTCGCCATCACCGTGGAAACCGTGGAAAGAGACAAAGAAATAAACGAAGGCGTCGGTCGGCACCGTGTGCGAAGGTGAGAGCGTCGTCCTGCCGAGCCCCCAGGATCACCATCCCTGGGGGCTTTCGTGCGTACGGCGCCCTGAACCGTCCACGCGTCGGAGAGTCTCCGCATGTTCCTGACCATCACCACCACCGGCACACCCGAACGCCCCGCCACCGACCTCGGCTTCCTGCTCCACAAGCACCCCGACAAGGCGCAGGCGTTCTCCACCTCCTACGGCACGGCGCACGTCCTCTACCCCGAGGCCGACGCCCGGCGCTGCACGGCGGCGCTGCTGCTGGAGGTCGATGCCGTGGCGCTGGTCAGGAAGGGCAAGGGCAAGGGACGCGGCGGGGCCCCCGACGCGGCGCTCGCGCAGTACGTCAACGACCGCCCGTACGCGGCCTCCTCGCTGCTCGCGGTGGCGCTGAGCAGCGTGTTCTCCAGCGCGATGAAGGGCGTGTGCAACGCCCGGCCGGAGCGCGCCGCACAGCCGCTGCCGCTGCGCATCGAGGTACCCGCGCTGCCCGCCCGCGGCGGCCCGGAGCTCGTACGACGGCTCTTCGAGCCGCTGGGATGGGCGCCGACCGTGGAGCCGGTCGCGCTGGACACCGAGTTCCCGGAGTGGGGCGACTCGCGCTACGTCCGTCTCGTCCTGGAGTCCGCACAGCTCACCCTGGCCGAAGCCCTCCGCCACCTCTACGTCCTGCTCCCGGTCCTCGACGACGCCAAGCACTACTGGGTCGCCTCCGACGAGGTCGACAAGCTGCTGCGGGCCGGTGAGGGCTGGCTGCCCGAGCACCCGGAGCAGAAGCTGATCACCAGCCGTTACCTCTCCCGCCGCTGGTCGCTGACCCGCGAGGCCATGGAGCGCCTCGAGCTGGTGCGGCTCGCGGAGGCCGACGACAGCGAGGTCGAGGACATCGACAACGCCGTCGAGTCGGAGACCGAGACGGAGGAGAAGCCGACCCCGCTCGCCGTGCAGCGACGGGACGCGATCATCGAGGCGCTGCACGCGTCCGGTGCGGCCCGCGTCCTCGACCTGGGCTGCGGACAGGGGCAGTTGGTGCAGGCGCTGCTCAAGGACGTGCGGTTCACCGAGATCGTCGGCGTCGACGTGTCGATGCGCGCCCTCACCATCGCCTCCCGGCGGCTCAAGCTGGACCGCATGGGCGAGCGTCAGGCCTCGCGCGTCAAGCTCTTCCAGGGCTCGCTGGCGTACACCGACAAGCGGCTCAAGGGGTACGACGCCGCAGTGCTGAGCGAGGTCGTCGAGCACCTCGACCTGCCGCGGCTGCCGGCGCTGGAGTACGCGGTGTTCGGCGCGGCCCGTCCGAGGACCGTCCTTGTGACGACCCCGAACGTCGAGTACAACGTCCGCTGGGAGAGCCTCCCGGCCGGGCATGTCCGGCACGGCGACCACCGTTTCGAGTGGACCCGCGAGGAGTTCCGGACCTGGGCGCACGCGGTGGCCGAACGGCACGGCTACGGCGTGGAGTTCGTGCCCGTGGGACTCGACGACCCGGAGGTCGGGCCGCCCACGCAGATGGCCATTTTTGAAGTGAACACAGCCACTGGGAAGACGCCCCACGAGAAGGAGGCGAAGGCAGCATGACCGAGACGCAGAAGAAGGGACGGGTCCTCCCCGTCACCGATCTCTCCCTCGTCGTCCTCGTCGGCGCCTCCGGCTCCGGCAAGTCGACCTTCGCCCGACGGCACTTCAAGCCGACCGAGGTGATCTCCTCCGACTTCTGTCGTGGCCTGGTCTCCGACGACGAGAACGACCAGAACGCGACCAAGGACGCCTTCGACGTCCTGCACTACATCGCCGGCAAGCGGCTGGCGGCGGGCCGTCGTACGGTCGTCGACGCGACCAGCGTGCAGTCGGACGCCCGGCGGCAGTTGATCGACCTGGCCAAGCGGTACGACGTGCTGCCCATCGCCATCGTGCTGGACGTCCCGGAGGAGGTGTGCGCCGAGCGCAACGCGGGCCGCACCGACCGGGCCGACATGCCGCGCCGGGTCATCCAGCGCCACATCCGCGAACTCCGCCGTTCCGTCAGGCACCTGGAGCGCGAGGGCTTCCGCAAGGTGCACATCCTGCGCGGGGTCGAGGACATCGAGAACGCGGGTGTCGTCACCGAGAAGCGCTTCAACGACCTGACCCACCTCACCGGCCCCTTCGACATCATCGGCGACATCCACGGCTGCGCCTCCGAACTGGAGTCGCTGCTGGGCAAGTTGGGCTACACCGACGGCGTCCACCCGGAGGGCCGTACGGCCGTCTTCGTCGGTGACCTCGTCGACCGCGGGCCGGACAGCCCGGGCGTGCTGCGCCGGGTGATGTCGATGGTCGGCTCGGGCAACGCGCTGTGCGTCCCCGGCAACCACGAGAACAAGTACGGCCGATACCTCAAGGGCCGCAAGGTCCAGCACACCCACGGACTCGCCGAGACCATCGAGCAGATGGCGGGCGAGGACGACGAATTCCGTGCGCAGGTACGGGAGTTCATCGACGGACTCGTCAGCCACTACGTCCTCGACGGCGGTCGGCTGGTCGTCTGTCACGCCGGTCTGCCCGAGAGGTACCACGGACGCACCTCCGGCCGGGTCCGCTCGCACGCGCTCTACGGCGACACGACCGGCGAGACCGACGAGTTCGGGCTGCCGGTGCGCTATCCGTGGGCCGAGGACTACCGGGGCCGGGCGGCGGTCGTCTACGGCCACACGCCCGTCCCGGAGGCCACCTGGCTCAACAACACCCTCTGCCTGGACACCGGCGCGGTCTTCGGCGGCAAGCTCACCGCGCTGCGCTGGCCGGAGCGTGAACTGGTCGACGTACCGGCCGAGCGGGTCTGGTACGAGCCGACGAGGCCGCTGCTGACCGAGGCTCCCGGCGGGCACGACGGACGGCCGCTCGACCTGAACGACGTGCACGGGCGACGGGTCGTGGAGACACGGCACTCGGGCCGGGTCGCCGTCCGCGAGGAGAACGCGGCGGCCGCTCTGGAGGTCATGAGCCGGTTCGCCGTGGACCCGCGCCTGCTGCCGTACCTGCCGCCGACCATGGCGCCGACGGCCACTTCGCACCAGGAGGGCTACTTGGAGCACCCGGCCGAGGCCTTCGCGCAGTACGCGGCCGACGGAGTCGCCCGGGTCGTGTGCGAGGAGAAGCACATGGGCTCGCGGGCGGTGGCGCTGGTGTGCCGGGACGCGGAGGCGGCGCGCAAGCGGTTCGGGGTCGACGGTCCGACGGGCTCGCTCTACACCCGTACCGGACGGCCCTTCTTCGACGACGAGTCGGTGACCGAGGAGATCCTCCGCCGCGTCCGGGCAGCCGTCACCGAGGCCGGCCTCTGGGACGAACTCGCCACCGACTGGCTCCTGTTGGACGCGGAGCTGATGCCGTGGTCGCTGAAGGCGTCCGGGCTGCTGCGCTCGCAGTACGCGGCCGTCGGTGCCGCGTCGGGCGCGGTGTTCCCGGGTGCGCTCGCCGCACTGGAGGGCGCCGCGGGGCGGGGCGTCGAGGTGGCCGACCTGCTGGCCCGCCAGCACGAACGGGCCTCGAACGCCGCCGCGTTCACGGAGGCGTACCGCCGCTACTGCTGGACCACGGACGGCCTGGACGGCGTGCGCCTGGCGCCGTTCCAGGTCCTGGCGGTCCAGGGCCGCAGCCTCGCCGGGCTCCCGCACGACGAGCAGCTCGCCCTGCTGGACCGGCTGGTGGAGCACGACGGAAGCGGTCTGCTGCAGACCACCCGACGGCTCTACGTCGACACCGGCGACCCGGAGTCGGTGCGGGCCGGTGTCGACTGGTGGCTGGAGATGACCGGTCGCGGCGGCGAGGGCATGGTCGTCAAGCCGAGCGGCGCACTGGTGCGCAGCCCGGAGGGGCGGCTGGTGCAGCCCGGGATCAAGTGCCGGGGCCGTGAGTATCTGCGGATCATCTACGGTCCGGAGTACACGCGCCCCGACAACCTGACCCGGCTGCGCTCCCGCTTCCTCAACCACAAGCGCTCCCTCGCGATCCGCGAGTACGCCCTGGGCCTGGAGGCCCTGGACCGGCTGGCGGAGGGGGAGCCGCTGTGGCGGGTGCACGAGGCCGTGTTCGGGGTGCTGGCGCTGGAGTCGGAGCCGGTGGACCCGCGGCTTTGAGCCATTCGTGAGGCGTGCTCACAGATCGACTTGTGTCCCACACATGGCCCCGCCTGACGTGAACAACCTTATGAATCCGGGGAGTTCGAGGAGGGCGGGGCGCCCGTGGAGATCAAGAAGGTAGTCGTCCCCGAGGAAGAAGACCAACCGTCAGCCGCGCATTCTGGAGAAACGGCCGACGCGCTGAAGGGGTTGCGCGTCCGCCTGGTGACGATGCCCTGGCATCCGATCGATCTGCCGTCACTCCGGGTGGGCCTGTTGCACGCCTGGGTCTCGCGCACCCGCCCGCCGGACGAGGTGCGCGAGGTCCACGGCTCCCTGCGCTGGGCGGAGTTCCTGCTGAGGCACTCCGGCGGGCGGCTGCGGCCGGGCGACCACCGGTGCTGGTGGCGTCCGCGGCCGTGGCGCTGGGTCCGCCGCGACGCTGTGGGCGCCGGTGCGGGCGGAGCGGCCGGCCGGGGAGAAGCGCCCGCCAGGGCCCTAGCCGACCAGGCGCAGTGACGTCCCGGCCACCCCGACCCGCACCGACTGCCCCCACGTCAGCTCCAGTGCGTCCGCCTCCATGCCGTCCCCGAAGGCGACGAGCCGCTCCGACTCGACGGTGAGGTGCAGGGACGCGGCGGCCGAGAGCTCGCCCGAGACGAGGGAGGTGCCGGTGGCCGGGGACGGCCAGGCCTCCCGGACGAACCACAGCAGGCGGGTGTCGGTGGGGTGTGGCAGGGGGAGGGCGGCGCCCCGCTCCTGCCACACCGACCGGAGCCAGCCCGTCGCCCCGGTCCCCGTCCCCACCAGCACCCCGGAGGATGCCTGGGCCTCGACGACACCCCCGTCGCCCTCCAGGCCCAGGCGGTATCTGGCCGTCTGATGTCCGACGGCTCCGAGATAGATCTCGTTGAGCGCGACCAGCCGCTGGGTGTCGTCGGCGACCGCCTCGACCATGGTCAGCTCGTCCGCGTCACAGGTGAGGGCCGCCGCCAGCAGCGAGGCCGCCCGCGCGGGGCGGTGCCGCACCAGCACGCCCGGGTTGCGGCCGGGGTCCGTGTCGATGCCGATCACCGGCTGACCGTCCAGGTACTTGGCGACGTTCGCCACCAGTCCGTCCTGCCCGACCACCACCACGACGTCCTCCGGCGCGAACAGGAAACGGTCCAAGTCGGCCCGCTCCACCTGACTCTGACGCCATGTCAGCGGAATGGCCGAGGCCACGTCCGCCAGCGCCCGCCTGGCCCGCCGGTGCCGCTCGGCGACCTCGTCGATGTCCCGGCCCCGGGAGGCCAGGAAGAACGCGGCCTGTCCGTGGGTGCCGTGGTGGGCCACCAACTCCTCGTACTCGGTGGTGCGATGGACGAGGACGACCCGGGGTGCGAGGCTCATTCCGGTGCCTGTCCCAGCCTGGCGAGCAGTCCCGTGAGCACGTCCGGCGAGATGGTCACGCTGTCGATGTTCGGCAGGTTCTCCGCGAGCCGGCTCCCGGTGAGGGCGTGCAGGATCGTGACGTCGACATCGGCGTGCACCTGAAGCCAGGCGGCCTGGGCCTGGGCCCGGGCTTCACCGACTTCACGCGCACCCTCGGCCTCGGCGCGGGCCAGCCGTACGGACCGCTTGGCCTCGGCCTCCGCCCGCACCGCGTCCGCCGCCGCGTGCTCCTGCGCCTCCCGTCGGGCGTTGGTCCCCCGCTGCTCGACCAACTGCTCCTCGCGGCGGGCGAGTTCGATCTGGCTGGCGAGTTCGTTCTCGGCGATGGCGCGCTCCCGCTCCACCGCCACCGCCCGCCGCTCGTACGTCGCCCGGTCGGCCTCCTGCTGGATCTGCTCGCGGGCCGGCGTCCGCAGCGCCCGCTCCACCTCCGGCTCCGGCCTGAGCGCCACCACCCGCACCGCGACCACCTCGATGCCGGTCGCCGGCAGCCGGGGCTCCGCGCCCAGCCCCGCCGCGACCCGCTCCCGCACCGCCGCCACACCGTCCACCAGCGCCGACGACAACGACGTACGGGCCAGCACGTCCAGCGCGTGCTGCTGGGCCGTCTCGGTCAGCAGCGTGCCGAGCTGCTCCAGCGGGGCGCCCCGCCACACCCCCGTGTCCGGGTCGACGGAGAAGTCCAGCCGGGCCGCGGCCAGCGCCGGGTCGCTGATCCGGTAGGTCACCGTCGCCTGCACCGCCACGTCCTGGAAGTCGGACGTACGGGCATGGAAGGTCATCGCCAACTCCCGGTCGTCGACCGGCACTTCGGACAGCGTTGCGGTCAGCGCACGGAACCAGAAGCTGAGCCCGGGCCCGTCGTGGAGCAGCTTTCCGCCCCGGTGGTGCCGGATGTGTGCTGTCGGCGCGCCGCGCAGGTGTCTCCACCCCAGGCGTCGGGTGATGTCGGCCATCGGACCCCCTTGTTCTCGTCTTATGGACGATAAGCGCCACGCCTGATTATCGTCAAGAGGACGAGAACAAGAAGTCGAAGAAACCGGCGAGCGGCGGGTCAACCGGCCCCCCGATGGTCAGGATGGAGACATGGGATTCCATGTCGACTCCGAGGCCGGGCGGCTGCGCCGCGTCATACTGCACCGGCCCGATCTCGAGCTCAAAAGGCTCACGCCCAGCAACAAGGACGCCCTGCTCTTCGACGACGTGCTGTGGGTGCGCCGGGCACGTGCCGAGCACGACGGCTTCGCCGACGTCCTGCGCGACCGCGGAGTCACCGTCCACCTCTTCGGCGACCTGCTCACCGAGGCCCTGGAGATCCCGGCGGCCAGAAAGCTCGTCCTGGACCGGGTCTTCGACGAGAAGGAGTACGGCGTCCTCGCCACCGACCACCTCAGAGCCGCCTTCGAGACCCTGCCCGCACCCGAACTGGTCGAGGCGCTGGTCGGCGGCATGACCAAGCGCGAGTTCCTGGAGGCGCACGCGGAGCCCACTTCCGTCCGCTTCCATGTCATGGACCTCGACGACTTCCTCCTCGCCCCCCTTCCCAATCACCTCTTCACCCGCGACACCTCCGCCTGGATCTACGACGGCGTCGCCGTCAACGCGATGCGCTGGCCGGCCCGCCAGCGCGAGACGATCCACTTCGAGGCGATCTACCGCCACCACCCGCTCTTCCGCGACGAAACGTTCCGTGTCTGGTCGGAGGGGCAGGCCGACTACCCGTCGACCATCGAGGGCGGCGACGTCCTGGTCATCGGCAACGGCGCGGTCCTGATCGGTATGAGCGAGCGGACGACTCCCCAGGCGGTCGAGATGCTCGCGCACAAGCTCTTCGCGGCCGGCTCGGCCCAGGCCATCGTGGCCCTGGACATGCCGAAGCGGCGCGCCTTCATGCACCTCGACACCGTGATGACGATGGTCGACGGCGACACCTTCACCCAGTACGCGGGCCTCGGCATGCTCCGCTCGTACACCATCGAACCGGGCGTCGGTGAGGAGCTGAAGGTCACCGACCATCCCCCGGAGCACATGCACCGCGCGATCGCCGCCGCGCTCGGCCTGAGCGAGATCCGCGTCCTGACCGCCACGCAGGACGTGCATGCGGCCGAGCGCGAGCAGTGGGACGACGGCTGCAACGTCCTGGCGGTCGAGCCGGGCGTCGTGGTCGCGTACGAGCGCAACGCCACCACCAACACCCACCTGCGCAAGCAGGGCATCGAGGTGATCGAGATCCCGGGCAGTGAGCTGGGGCGGGGGAGGGGAGGACCGCGCTGTATGAGCTGTCCGGTCGAACGGGCGGCCGTATAGGTGCACATGTGACCGCATAGAAATGCCGAACGTCGTATAGACTTCCAGAGTCAGTCGTTCTCGTACGTTTCTGGAGCGCCCCATGGCGACAGTCCCGACCGCCCTCGCCGGCCGCCATTTCCTCAAGGAGCTCGACTTCTCCAAGGACGAGTTCCTCGGCCTGGTCGCGCTGGCCGCCGAGCTGAAGGCCGCCAAGAAGGCCGGGACCGAGACGCGGTACCTGAGCGGCCGGAACATCGCGCTGATCTTCGAGAAGACCTCGACGCGCACGCGCTGCGCGTTCGAGGTCGCCGCGGCGGACCAGGGCGCCTCGACGACGTACCTCGACCCGTCGGGCTCGCAGATCGGGCACAAGGAGTCGGTGAAGGACACCGCGCGGGTGCTGGGCCGTATGTACGACGGGATCGAGTACCGGGGCGACAGCCAGCGGAAGGTGGAGGAGCTGGCCGCGTACGCGGGCGTCCCCGTCTACAACGGCCTCACCGACGACTGGCACCCCACCCAGATGCTGGCCGACGTCCTGACGATGACCGAGCACACCACCAAGCCGGTCCACGAGATCGCCTTCGCCTACCTCGGCGACGCCCGCTTCAACATGGGCAACTCCTACCTGATCACCGGCGCGCTGCTCGGCATGGACGTCCGGATCGTCGCCCCGAAGCACTACTGGCCGGCCCAGGAGATCGTCGACCGCGCCCATGAGCTCGCCGAGGCGAGCGGCGCCCGTATCACCCTCATCGAGTCCGTCGAGGACGGCGTCCGCGGTGCCGACTTCGTCGCGACCGACGTCTGGGTCTCCATGGGCGAGCCCAAGGAGGTCTGGGGCGAGCGCATCACCGCTCTCGCCCCCTACGCCGTGACGATGGACGTCCTGCGCGCGACGGGCAACAGCGAGGTCAGGTTCCTGCACTGTCTGCCGGCCTTCCACGACCTGGGCACCAAGGTCGGCCAGGAGATATACGAGACCCACGGCCTCGACTCCCTGGAGGTGACCGACGAGGTCTTCGAGTCGGCCCACTCGGTGGTCTTCGACGAGGCGGAGAACCGCCTGCACACGATCAAGGCGGTGCTGGTGGCGACGCTGGCCTGATGCCCCCCGGGGCTACCAGGCGCTGCGCTGCTGCGGCACCACGGGGAGCCGGAACCACACCGCCTTGCCGGACCCCGTGGGCCGATGCCCGCAGGACGAACTCAGCGCGCGGATCAGCAGCAGCCCCCGACCGTGCTCCTGCCAGGGGTCGGGAGCCGTCCCCGGCGCCGTCAGATCACCCGGCGGCGCGGGGTCGGGGTCGTGCACCTCGACCTGGCAGCCGGACGGCAGCAGCTCCACCACCAGCTCTATCGGCGAGTCCCCGGCGGTGTGCTCCACGGCGTTCGCCACCAGCTCGGCCGTGAGCAGCTCCGCGGTGTCACTGTCCGCCCCGTGCTCCAGCTCGGCCAACGCCGTGCGCACCAGCGCGCGGGCCACGGGCACGGCCGCGGCGGAGTGCGGCAGCGCGATGCGCCAGGAGGCGGAGGAGACGGGGCGTTCTTGCAAGGCGGGTCCGTTCATGAGCAGGCTGTCCTGCTTTCAACCTGATGAATCCTACGGCGCCGCCCGGCAGAGGCGTCCGACGGGCACCGTACGGGACCTTCGGCCCCGTTAGCGGGCGGCTTACCCGTAGCAACGGCTTGCCTCGCACGGCTGCTCCCCTCGTTGCCTCCCTGTAGACGAGCCGTGACGGATGTGACGGGCTCGGGTCACATCCGGACAGCCGTACCGCGGCCACTCGCAGCCATATCGCGCACTCGTGACGACAGTCACGGATGAGTGATAGCGTCAAAGGGAAGAACCGAACTCGGCACGGCAGCGCCCCACCCGCGAGGAGGCCGCACGTCATGAGTCCCTTCACCGGCTCCGCCGCCCGCACGCCCCGATGGCAGCACCTCCGCGTCGAGCTCACCGCCGGTGTCGCCACCGTCACCCTGGCCCGCCCCGACAAGCTCAACGCGCTCACCTTCGGCGCCTACGCCGACCTGCGCGACCTGCTCGCCGAGCTGTCCCGGGAGCGGACCGTGCGGGCCCTGGTGCTGGCCGGCGAGGGCCGCGGCTTCTGCTCCGGCGGTGACGTCGACGAGATCATCGGCGCGACCCTCGCCATGGACACGGCCCAGCTCCTGGACTTCAACCGCATGACGGGCCAGGTGGTCCGGGCGGTACGGGAGTGCCCGTTCCCGGTGATCGCGGCGGTGCACGGGGTGGCGGCGGGCGCGGGGGCGGTCCTGGCCCTGGCGGCGGACTTCCGGGTGGCCGACCCGACGGCTCGCTTCGCGTTCCTGTTCACCCGGGTGGGGCTGTCGGGCGGGGACATGGGAGCGGCGTACTTGCTGCCCCGCGTGGTCGGCCTCGGCCATGCGACCCGCCTCCTGATGCTGGGCGAGCCGGTCCGTGCTCCCGAGGCCGAGCGCATCGGCCTGATCAGCGAACTGACGGACGAGGGGCGGGTGGGCGAGTCGGCCCAGGCGCTGGCCCGCCGCTTGGCCGAGGGGCCGGCACTGGCGTACGCCCAGACGAAGGCGCTGCTGACCGCGGAGTTGGACATGCCCCTGGCGGCCGCGGTGGAACTGGACGCCTCGACCCAGGCCCTGTTGATGAACGGCGAGGACTACGCGGAGTTCCATGCGGCGTTCACGGAAAAGCGCCCTCCGAAGTGGCAGGGACGGTGAGTTCGCGATGCGTGTGGCGATCATCGGCGGTGGTCCTGGTGGCCTGTACGCCGCTGCCCTGCTGAAACGTCTCGACCCTTTCCGCGAGATCAGCGTCTGGGAACGCAACGCCCCCGACGACACCTTCGGATTCGGGGTCGTCCTCTCCGACGAGACCCTGGGGGGCATCGAGCATGCCGACCCGGTCGTCTACGCCGCTCTCCAACGGGAGTTCGTCCGCTGGGACGACATAGACATCGTCCACCGGAACACCCGCCACACCTCAGGCGGCCACGGTTTCGCCGCCCTCGGAAGAAAACGCCTCCTGGAGATCCTGCACGAGCGCTGCCGCGACCTGGGCGTGGAGCTCCGCTTCCGCTCGGAGGCCCCGCACCCCGACCGGCTGGCCGACGCATACGACCTCGTCATCGCCGCAGACGGAGTCAACAGCACCACCCGCGAGGCCTACACCCATGTGTTCCGCCCCCATGTGGCCACACACCACTGCCGCTACATCTGGCTCGCCACCGACTTCGCCTTCGACGCCTTCCGCTTCGAGATCGCCGAGACCGAACACGGTGTGATGCAGCTGCACGGCTATCCCTACGCGGCCGACGCCTCGACAGTGATCGTCGAAATGCGCGAAGAGGTAGGGCGGTCCGCCGGTTTCGACGAGCTGGACGCGCACGAATCCATCGAGCGCTGCGCCAAGATCTTCGCGGAGGCGCTCGGCGGTCACCCCCTCCGCTCCAACAAGTCGGCCTGGACGACCTTCCGCACCGTCACCAACGCCCACTGGTCCCACGGCAACACCGTCCTCCTCGGCGACGCCGCCCACACCGCCCACTTCTCCATCGGCTCCGGCACCAAACTGGCCGTCGAGGACGCCCTCGCCCTCGCCGCCTGCCTGGAGGAACAGCCGTCCCTGGAAAGGGCGTTGGCGGCATACGAGGAGGAACGCAAACCCGTCGTCGCCTCCACCCAGCGCGCCGCCCGCGCCAGCCTGGAGTGGTTCGAGAACCTCGGCCTCTACCTCGACCAGCCGCCCCGCCAGTTCGCCTTCAACCTCCTCACCCGCAGCCGCCGCGTCACCCACGACAACCTCCGTCTGCGCGACACCCGCTTCACCGGCGCCGTGGAGCAGGAGTTCGGCTGCCCGCCCGGTACGCCCCCGATGTTCACCCCGTTCCGCCTGCGCGGCCTGACCCTGCGCAACCGGGTCGTCGTGTCCCCCATGGACATGTACTCGGCGGTCGACGGCATCCCCGGCGACTTCCACCTCGTCCACCTCGGCGCCCGCGCCCTCGGCGGCGCCGGACTCGTCATGACCGAGATGGTCTGCGTCAGCGAGGAGGGCCGTATCACCCCCGGCTGCACCGGCCTCTACACGGGCAGACAGGCCGAGTCCTGGAAACGGGTCACCGACTTCGTGCACAGCCAGGCCCCCGGCACCGCGATCGGCGTGCAGCTCGGCCACTCCGGCCGCAAGGGCTCGACCAGGCTGATGTGGGAGGGAATGGACGAGCCGCTCCCCGACGGCAACTGGCCGCTCGTGGCCGCCTCCCCGCTGCCGTACAAGCCCGGCAGCCAGACCCCGCGTGAGCTGACCCGTGCCCAACTCACCGACATCCGCGAGCAGTTCGCGGCCGCCGCGGGCCGTGCCGTCCGGGCCGGGTTCGACCTCCTCGAACTCCACTGTGCCCACGGCTACTTGCTCTCCGGCTTCCTCTCCCCGCTCACCAACCGTCGCACCGACGCCTACGGCGGCTCCCTCGACGGGCGCCTTCGCTTCCCCCTCGAAGTCTTCGACGCGATCCGGGGCGTCTGGCCTCAGGAGAAGCCGATGACGGTCCGTATCTCCGCCACCGACTGGGCCGAGGGCGGCAACGCGGCCGAGGACGCCGTCGCGATCGCCCGCGCCTTCGCCGCGCACGGCGCCGACGCGATCGACGTCTCGACCGGGCAGGTCGTCGCCGACGAGCGACCGGAGTTCGGGCGGTCGTACCAGACGCCGTTCGCGGACCGCATCCGGCACCAGGTGGGCATCCCGGTGATCGCGGTCGGCGCGATCTCCTCCTGGGACGACGTCAACTCCCTGATCCTGGCCGGACGTACGGATCTGTGCGCCCTGGCCCGTCCCCACCTCTACGACCCGCACTGGACGCTCCACGCGGCGGCCGAGCAGGGCTACCAGGGTCCGGGCGTCGTCTGGCCCGCGCCCTACCGCGCGGGCAGCCGGCGCCCGCAGACCGGACGCACGGACGCCCCCAAGCCCCGTCTGACACTGGGGAGTTGAGGGCGTCCAGGAGACCCGCTGGAAACTCTTCTACGACAGCTCGACCATCCCCGCGGTCAGCGTGGCGCCGTCCGCCGGGTCGATCAGGATGAAGGCGCCCGTGCGGCGCGAGACCGCGTAGTCGTCGAGGGCGAGCGGCTCGGCCGTGCGCAGGGTGACGCGGCCGAGGTCGTTCGCGGTCAGCTCGGCGGCCTCGCCCAGGTCCTTGACGATGGCCTTCACCGTCCGGGTCGTGTGCCGCAGCAGCACCCGGTCGCCGACCTTCAGTGGCCGGTCGGCCAGATGGCACACGGCCGCCCGGACGTTCCGGGTGAGGACCGGGGGCTCGGCCACCGCCGTGATCATGTCGCCACGGGAGATGTCCCGCTGGTCCGCGAGCCGCACACCGATCGACTGCGGCGCGTGGGCCACCTCCTCGGCGACACCGAGCACGTCGATGCCGGCGATCTCGGAGGTCTCACCGGAGGGATGGACGGTGACCCGGTCGCCGACCCGCAGCGATCCCGACACCAACTGGCCCGCGTAGTGGCGGACTTCGCCGTGCCGGATGACGTACTGCACCGGGAAGCGGGCCGGTGCGTCCGTGGCCGCCTCGGTGCCCACGGGGACGTTCTCCAGGAACTCCAGCAGCGCCGGGCCGTCGTACCAGTCCATGTGCGCCGAGCGGTCCACCACGTTGTCGCCGACCAGCGCCGAGACCGGGATCGGCGTGAAGCCGGGCAGCCCCGACTCCGCGGCGTGGCCCGCGAAGTCCTCGACGATCCGCTCGAACTCCTCCTGCTCGTAGCCGACCAGGTCCATCTTGTTGACGGCGAGGACCACATGCGGGACGCGGAGGAGTCCGGCCACGGCGGCGTGCCGGCGGGTCTGCTCGACGACGCCGTTGCGGGCGTCGACCAGGACGATCGCCAGCTCGGCGGTCGAGGCGCCGGTGACCATGTTCCGGGTGTACTGCACATGGCCCGGGGTGTCCGCGAGGATGAACCGCCGCTTGGGCGTGGCGAAGTAGCGGTAGGCGACGTCGATCGTGATGCCCTGCTCGCGCTCGGCGCGCAGCCCGTCGGTCAGCAGCGCCAGGTCGGGGGCGCTCTGGCCACGTGAGGCCGATGCCCGCTCCACGGCCTCCAGCTGGTCGCTCAGCACCGACTTGGAGTCGTGCAGCAGCCGCCCGACCAGCGTGGACTTGCCGTCGTCGACCGAACCGGCCGTCGCGAACCGCAGCGTGTCAATGGTCGTCACTAGAAGTACCCCTCGCGCTTACGGTCTTCCATCGCGGCCTCGGACATCTTGTCGTCGGCGCGGGTCGCTCCGCGCTCGGTCAGCCGGGAGGCGGCGATCTCGGCGATCACTTTCTCGATGGTGTCGGCGTCGGAGTCCACCGCGCCGGTGCAGGACATGTCGCCGACCGTGCGGTAGCGCACCTGCCGCTTCTCGACGGTCTCGCCATGCTTGGGCCCGCCCCATTCGCCGGCCGTCAGCCACATGCCGCCGCGCCGGAACACCTCACGCTGGTGGGCGTAGTAGATCTCGGGCAGCTCGATGCGCTCGCGGGCGATGTACTGCCAGACGTCCAGCTCGGTCCAGTTGGAGAGCGGGAAGA